>JAQBVH010000732.1 GCA_027623615.1 Planctomycetota bacterium
GACGGGGGGGGCGGGATCGGCTCGCTCGCCTGGATCTGAAGCGCCGGCGTGATCGGGCCGGCCGCCGGGATGGTCGGCAGGGCCGCGGCGGGGATGGGCTCGATCAGACGCTCGGGCTCAGTGCCGCCGTAGACCTCGGACAGCTGATCGATCTCGCCGCCGGCCCGCATGGCCTGGGTGCGCAGGGTCGAGAGGTGGGCCAGGACCTTGCGATGGTCCATCAGCTGCTCGACGACGTCGCCGAGGCGCTCCTCGAGCACTCCGTCGCGCGCACGCAACGCGGCCTTCATCGACTCGACCGTGGCGGTCGTGTACTGGCCGATCACGTGGCGATGGATGTGCTTGACCGTCTCGTGGAAGAAGCGGCCCTTGAAGAGGTCCAGCTCGCGCCGGATCGCGGCGCGGGCGTCGTCGCCCAAGCGGCGGTTCTTGACCTCGACGCCGATGCGCAGGGAGGGGCTGCCCGGCGAACCGAACAGCTTCTCGCGCACCCGCGCGGCGCCGCGCAGGAAGAGCCAGTCCACGATCGAGCGCCGGACCGGGACCTGGCTGCTGTGCAGGGGCACCGGGATGTCGCGCCGCAGGAGGGCCGGGTTGATGCGGCTCAGGGACTCGCGCCCGATCTCGGTCAGGTCGAGGCCGGCGGAGTAGAGGTCGGCCGAGACGTCGGTCGCGAGCAGGATACCGGCGGTGCCCGCGAGGACCTCCTCGTTCAGGGCCTGGCGCACGAACGTCGCCAGCTCTTCCTGGTAGGCGCGCAGGTGCGGAATCAGCTCGTCCTGCACGAGGGACTGCAGGCTGGCGTCGGAGCCGAACCAGCGCTCGAGGACGCCGTCGACCTGCTTCTCGGTCGCCTGGCTGGCGGCCTTGGCCCGCTCGCGGATCGAGGGCGCGAGCTTCTCGTCCAGCTCCTCGAACGCCGCGCGCCAGTTGTGGTCGAGCAGGCGTGCGATCGCGTTGCGGCGACGCTGGTTGTCCTGGCGTTCGCTGTCCAAGGTGTCGGCACGCGAGCGCAGCTCGCTGACCGAGGGATGCTCGAGGGTGTCCAGCGTCTCGCCGATCAACGTGTGCGCCCGACGGATCGAATCACCGAGGAACGCGACCAGGTAGTCGGTCGAGTTGAGGTACTGGGTCAGGTCGCCCAGGAAGGCGCCGAAGTTCGCCTGGCCGCGCACGTCCTTGTCGTCGGCGCTGCCGCCGAGCCGCGCGCTGGCGGCGCGCAGGAGGTCGACCGGGTAGATGCGCAGGCGACCTGCGGCGACCGCCTCCTTGAGGGGGGCGCTCATGGCCAGGTTCTCGAAGGCGTCGATGATGCGCAGCGGGTCCTCGCTCTCGAGGCTGGGCACCAGGCTGCCGTCGGGCGACAGGTCGCGCTTGGTCGTGTCGAGGTTGACGACCAGGAAGATGCGGCTGAAGAGGTCGAGCAGGTCCTCGAACTCCTCGAACACCTGCTCGAGGAACAGGTTGTCCGACTTGACCACGAAGATCGCGCAGCTGGCCGCGTCCCGGAACTCCCGGGTCATGCGGTCGTAGCCGAACTTCATGCGGCTGTAGAGGCCGGGCGTGTCGACGAGCACCGCGCCGGACCGGGCCAGGTCGCCGGCGGGGATGCGCACGTCGACCTTGCGGATGGCCTCGGGGAAGTGGAGGGCGGGATCGAACGCCTCGTCCTGCTCCTCGGCGGCGCGGATGCGCTCGGCCAGCTCCCCGTGGGCGCGCCCGACGTGCAGGTAGAGGGCGGCCGGATCAGTGAAGCGCTCCTTCTGGCCGCTGTAGCGGGTGACGTCGAACTGCCGCTCGTCCCGGTGGGACAGGTAGACCATGCAGGGGTACGCCGGGAGGCTGGAGACCTCGCTGACGTACGTCGCCGCGAGGGCGTTCATCAGGGTCGACTTGCCGCTCTTGAGCGGTCCGAAGAGCAGCACGTAGGCCTGCTGTTCGGCGACCTTGTCGACCAGGGTTTCGATCTGGTGGCGCAGGTCCTGGAGCTCCGCGCGCACCTCGCGCACGGGCAGTTCGGACTTCGACGACGAGAGGGCCTCGGTCGAGCCGTCGAGGGGCTCCAGCAGCGGTCGGACGATGGTCTCGAACGACTCGCAGAACTGGCTGAGCAGCGTGCGCATGGTTCTCTTGCGGTGGCTTGGACGACGTTGCCGGGGCGCGGGGGTTGGCGACTCCGTCCGGGGGGCGCGGGAGCCCGCGCGGGACAGCGCGGACCACCCCCATCGAAACCCATTGGCCCCCCTCGGCTCAAGAACGAAGTTGAGTAGACTCGCGCGTCGCATGAACGGCGACCTGGACCTGCGCGACCTCGCCCGTCGCGCCACTGCCCGCGTGCTCGCTCGGAGCAAGGCAATGGGCAGCGACAGCGCCCCCTTGGTGGGCGTGCACGTGGATGCACGGCGCGTCAGGGATGTCGCTTCTGTGAAGCGGGCGTCAGGTGCGCGACTCGTCTCCGTCAACTGCCTGTCTGGCACCCCCGCCGGCGGGAAGTTCGTGCTTCCCACCGGTGCGACGGTGACACCTCTCGCACGGGAAGAAGCCTTCGTGCGACGCATCCAATTCGTGTCCGACGGGTGGCATCCCACGGCTCGACGGGTCGCGGTCGGCGCGGACCACGGCGGGTTCGAACTCAAGGGACACGTGATCGCCGAGCTCCAGGCGCTCGGCATCGAGGCGTGCGACGTCGGGACGCACAGCACGGCGGCGTGTGACTACCCCGACTTCGCGCTCGCCGTCGCCCGGGCGGTGAGCGAGGGTCGCGTGGACCTCGGCGTGATGATCGACGGCGTCGGCATCGGCTCGGCGATGGCAGCGAACCGCGTGCCGGGAGTCCTGGCCGCGAACTGCTGGGACGAGCGCACGGCGCGCAGCGCCCGCGAGCACAACTACGCCAATGTGCTGACCCTCGGCGCCGCTCACCTCGACGCGCGCACGCT
>JAQBVH010000733.1 GCA_027623615.1 Planctomycetota bacterium
GCGCTAGCCTGGGGGGCATGCGCGACCCGCTCCTCTGCCTGACCCTGACCCTCACTCTCAGCCTCAGCGCCGCGGCCCAGGACTGGACCACCTGGCGCGGCCCCTCCCACAACGGCCTCGCCGACGCGGGCGCCGACCCGCCCGTCAGCTTCAACGAGGAGGAGGGGCTGCTTTGGAAGACGGCCCTGCCCGGGCTCGGGGCCTCGACCCCGCTCGTGATCGATGGGCGCATCTATCTGACCAGCGCCGAGCCGATCGACGAGGTCGAGCCCGACGCTCCGCCGCCCCCGGTCAAGCACCGCTTGCTGGTGCTCGCCTACGACCTGGACACGGGCGAGCAGCTCTGGCGCAGCGCAGTGGGCGAGGCCACCTCGCACGAGAAGCTGCACAAGACGAGCACCCTGGCCTCCGCCTCCCTGGTCACCGACGGCGAGCGACTCGTCTCGTTCTTCGGGTCGCACGGCGTCTTCGGCCTCGACCTCGCCGGCGAGCGCCTGTGGGCGCGGGACCTCGGCGATCAGACCACCCTCGCCGAGTTCGGCGAGGGCGCGACGCCGGCCCTGCACGGGGACACCGTCGTGGTGCCCTGGGACCACGAGGGCGCCTCGTTCGTCGCCGGCCTCGCGGTGGCGACGGGCGAGCCGCGCTGGAAGGTCGAGCGGGAGGTGGACTCGAGCTGGGGTTCCCCGGTCGTGATCGAGGACGGCGAGCGGTCCGTGGTCATCGTCACGGGCTCCGACGCGACGCGCGGCTACGACCTGAAGGACGGGGCCGAGGTCTGGTCCTGCGCCGGCATGTCGAAGAACCCGGTCAACTCCCCGACCGTGGTCGGGGACGTGCTGTTCGTCACGAACTCCTACAAGGGCACCGTGCTGCAGGCCGTGAGCCTGCCCGGGGCGCAGGGCGAGCTGGCCGAGGGTGAGCACCTGCTCTGGACCTACCGCCGCTCGGCCGCCTACGTGCCGAACCCGATCGTGGTCGACGGTCGCCTGTACTTCCTGCGCGACAGCACCGGCGTGCTCAACTGCCTCGACGCGCGCACGGGCGAGGAGCTGTACTACGGCCAGCGCCTCGACGGCATCAAGCGCGTGCACGCCTCGCCCCTCGCCGCTGCTGGCCGCATCTACTGGGCCTCGCGCGAGGGCGTGGTCGCGGTCGTGAGGGCCGGCGCGGAGTTCGAGGTCCTGGCGACGAACCAGCTCGACGACTGCTTCGAGGCCTCGCCGGTGGCCGTCGGGAAGCGGCTGCTGTTGCGCGGGCGACAATACCTCTACTGCTTGGGCGAGTGAGGGGCGCGTATCCTGGGAGCATGTCTCTCCTGCGCCTGCTGCTCCTCGTCGCCCTCGTCCTCCCCTCGGCCCTCGCCCAGGACCACGCCGCCGTTCAGCCGGTGGCGCGCAAGGGCAAGGTGCACCTGCGCTACCTCGCCCTGAACGAGCGCGTCACCCAGGGCGGCGCGGACCTGATCTTCGTGGGGGACTCGATCACCCAGGGTTGGGAGAGCAGCGGCGCGCAGGTCTGGGAGGAGTTCTACGGGGAGCGCAGGGCGGTCAACCTCGGCATCGGCGGGGACCGCACCGAGCACGTCCTCTGGCGCCTCGCGAACGGCAACGTCGACGGCATCGAGCCCAAGGTCGCCGTGGTCATGATCGGGACGAACAACTCGAACCGGGAGGACCACAGCGCGACCGAGATCGCCGCAGGGGTGACCGCGGTCGTGCGCAGCCTGCGCTCCAAGCTGCCGGGCTGCCGTGTGCTCCTGCTCGACGTCTTCCCGCGCGGCGCGCAGCCGAACGCCCAGCGCGGCAAGCTCCTGCAGGTCAACCAGATGCTGCAGCGCCTGGACGACGGCGACGGCGTGCACGTCCTGGCCATCGGACACGAGTTCATCGAGGACGACGGCTCGATCACCAAGGCGATCATGCCGGACGCCTTACACCTGTCGACAGAAGGCTACATGCGCTGGGCCACGGCGATCGAGCCGACCCTGGCGCGGCTCCTCGCGGCCCCGGCGCTGACGGTCCAGCACTCCGTGCTCGTGGCCGGACGCAACATCCCGACCCGGATCCTGGGCGAGGGCGGCGAGGTGCTCTGGAGTCACCCCGCGCCCTCGACCGATGCGACGCTGCTCGCGAACGGCAACGTGTTGATGGCCCTCTACCCTCACGGGGACTACCCCGGCGGCGGCGTGCTCGAGGTCGACCGCGAGGGCAGGGTCGTCTTCTCCTGGAAGGCCACCCAGTACGAGGTCAGCACCGCGCAGGTCACGGCCAGCGGCCACATCCTGGTGAACGAGTCCGGCCCGCAGCCGCGCCTCGTCGAGCTCGATCGCGCGGGTCAGATCGTGCACGAGGTGCCGCTCGCGTGTCAGACCGACAACTTCCACATGCAGACCCGCATGGTCCGCAAGCTGCCCAGCGGGAACTACCTGGCCCCGCACCTGTTCGACTTCGCGGTCATGGAGTACGACCCGGCGGGCAAGGTCGTGCGCACGATCCGCACGGACGAGCGCGGCCGGGACAAGCGCGATTGGCCCTTCACGGCGATCCGGGTCACGGGCGGCAACACGCTGATCGGCTGCACGAACGGCAACCGGGTGATCGAGGTCGATGCCGCGGGCGAGATCGTGTGGCAGCTCACGAACGAGGACCTGCCCAGCCCCCTGATCGACGACGCCTGCGGCGTGCAGCGCCTCCCGAACGGCAACACGGTGATCACGAGCTACCACGCGCAGCCCGGGGCGGTGCACCTGTTCGAGGTCACGCGCGACAAGCACGTGGTCTGGACCTTCGCGCCCGAGTGCGCGGGCATCCATCACTTCCAGGTCCTGACCACGAACGGGCGCGCGGTCGCTGGGACGCCGCTGCGCTAGACAGAATGGGTGGACCGGGCTTCCCAGGTGCGCGGATTACGCTGCTCGGGAAGCAACACCCAGAA
>JAQBVH010000734.1 GCA_027623615.1 Planctomycetota bacterium
CGCGGATGGCCTCGTCGAGCCAGGCAATGGCCTTCCCGTCGAGGCGCGCGGTCAGGAGCTCGCCCAGATAGGCGGCCGCGTCGAAGGTGGTCGCGGTCATCTTGCGTCGGCCGGCAGCCCGGCCTGGAGGGAGAGGATCAGGTAGGACGTCGACGCGGTGACCATGTAGCCCGAGTCGAGGAAGTCGCTGGCGCCGCCGCTCTTCCACTGGGTCTTGCAGAGGTGAGGCCGCAGCCGCGCGTGGTAGCCCTCCCGCTCCGCCTCGGGCAGCACGTCGATCGCCTTGGCGGCGTAGTAGTGCCCGAAGAAGTAGAAGTAGCCGGCGTTGGCGTGGAACCCCTCGTGGGGAATCGGTCGCGTCCGCACGTGGTCGAGGAACCCGTGATGATCGAAGAAGGCCTCGAGGCCCTCGCGCACCACGTCGCTCGTGACCTGCTCCACGCCGGCGGCAGCCAGGCCCCAGTTGCAGACCTGGATGCGACCGAGGCTGCCCTCGACCTTGTTGATGTGCTCGACCCCGCTGATGCGCGGGACCGGGGTCAGGTCGTAGGTGTAGGCCCCGTTGGGCAGGGCGCACTGGCGCACGTAGCGCACCGCGCGGTCGATCATCTTCTGCTCGACCCCGAGCCCGCGGCGCTGGCCCTCGAGCAGGGCCGGCAGGACCAGGGCGGTGCAGAAGCTCGTGGCCCAGGTGGGGATCACGTCGTAGGGCGGATCGTCGTAGTAGGCCCAGCCACCGGACAGGGCCTGGTGGCGTCGCAGCTCCCCGAGGAACTCCTTGGCGCGCTTGGTGAGCAGCGCCTGGAGCTCCTCGGCCTGGAGCTGCTCGTCGCCGAGGAGCTCCACGCAACCGACGTAGCCATACAGCGCGGTCCACACCCCGTCGATGTCCCAGTCGGCGCCGCGGCGCGGGAGCCGCGTCTCACACAGGAAGCGCACCCCCCGCTCGAGGGCGGCCTGGCGCTCGTCGGTCGCAGGCACCGCGGCCAGGGCCATGCAGCCCAGGGCCTGGGCAGCGACCTGCCAGGAGTAATAGGTCTCGAGCGCGAAGCCGAGCTCGAGGATGCAGTCCGGCGCCTTGGTCGACCAGGAGCCGTCCTCGTTCATCGTGTTCAGCAGGTAGCCCACGCCGCGGTCGACGTGCTCGTACACGTCCTCACGGGCCATGCTGGGACCAACGTCCTGGGGCTGGTCGGGTTCATCGTCCTGGACGCCGAGGGCGAGTCCGCAGAGGAGGACGGGCAGGCAGATCACTGCCCCTCCTCGTCCCCGGCCTGCTCCGCCGTGCGCTTCTCCAGGGCCTGCCCGGCCTCGTCGCGGTCCTCGGTGGCCGACTCCAGCGCGTCCCTGGCCTTCATCTTCGAGAGCTCGATCGAGATGTCCACACTCCGCAGGCCGCGTTGGGCCAGCTCGAGCTCGCCCTTGGCCTTCTCGATCGCGAAGCGCTTCTTGTTGGTCGCGAGCGCGCCGTCGGCCTCGGCCTTCTTGCGGCGCTCCAGGGAGGCCGCGACCTCGCGCTCCGCGAACTCGACCGACACCTCGTGGCGCCGGATGATCTCGTTCTTGGCAGTGGCCTCCTCCTCCTCGGCGTAGATGCGCAGGATCCCCTCGAGGTCCTGCTTCTCGGAGATCAGACGACTCTCGGCGCGATCGACCGAGAGCTGGGCCGCCTCGAGCGCGGCGGGCACCTCGAGCGCCTCGCAGATCTCGAGTTCGCGCTGGGCGAAGTCCAGCGCGCGGGCCTTCTCGTCGATGGCGATCCGCGCGCGGAGGGCCTCCTCGTCGTTCTTGCTCTCGGCCAAGGCGAGCTCGAGGCCGGCCCGGCGCACGCTGCGCTCCGCGGCGCGCAGGGCCCGCTCGAGCTGGGCGATCGTCTTGGCCTCCCCCTTGTCCTGCTTGTCCTGCTTGCCCTGCTTGCCCTGCTTGTCCGCCTTGTCCGGCGGGGCGTCCTGGTGGGGCACGTCGGGAGTGGTGGGCACGGCGAGGGCGCTACAGAGGAGCAGGATGGAGAGCATGGCTGGTTGGGGGGGCGGTCGTGGGTGGCCCCCCATGATGCTGCCAGCCACCCTGCGCGACCAGCGGGCGATCAGTACCTTGCTGGGGTCTGGCGTGGATCGGCCCGAGACACCGCGCTCCCAGGCTCCGGCGGTGGACGTGCCCGCGGCCCATTGCGATACTCTCGCCCCGCTCCCCTCCCCCTACACCCCGAGGTGCCCCCGTGACCCACGGCGTCTTTCGCATCCCCACGCCCCTGAACGAGCCCGTCAAGGACTACGCGCCCGGTAGCCCCGAGCGCGCCTCCCTCGAGCTTCGCCTGAAATCCATGGCGGCCGAGACGGTCGAGGTGCCCGTGATCGTCGGCGGGGAGGAGATCCGCACCGGGGACCTGGGGTCGATGGTCATGCCCCATGACCACGGCCACGAACTGGGCAAGTTCCACATGGCCGGGGAGGCCGAGGTGCTGCGCGCCTGCGACGCGGCCGAGGACGCCCGTGCCGGCTGGATCGACATGCCCTGGGAGGAGCGCGCCGCGATCTTCCTCAAGGCCGCCGAGCTCCTGGCCGGTCCTTGGCGCGACACGATCAACGCGTCCACGATGCTCGGCCAGTCGAAGACGGTCCATCAGGCCGAGATCGATGCGGCCTGCGAGCTGATCGACTTCTGGCGCTTCAACGCGGCCTACATGGAGCAGCTCTACTCGGAGCAGCCCCAGTCGGCGCCCGGCATGTGGAACCGGGTCGAGCATCGTCCCCTCGACGGGTTCGTGTTCGCGATCACGCCCTTCAACTTCACCTCGATCGCCGGCAACCTGCCCACGGCGCCGGCGATGCTGGGCAACACGACCCTGTGGAAGCCGGCCAGCACCTCGGTGCTGTCGAACTACTACCTGATGAAGTTGCTCGAAGACGCGGGCGTGCCCCCCGGCGTCAT
>JAQBVH010000735.1 GCA_027623615.1 Planctomycetota bacterium
TGACGGTGCGGCAGCTCGGAGTTTGCACCTATGGCGCAAACTCCTAGCGGCCGAAGAGCGCCACCAGCGCCTCCCCCAGCGAGCCGCGCCAGTGCAGGTAGTCGTGGCCGCCGACGAACTCGCGGTAGATCACCTCGTGGCCCTTCAGGCGCAGGACGTCGCGCAGGTGGCGGTTGGGGCCGACCATCATCGCCGCGCCCTCGTACTCGCCGATCTCCATCCAGAAGCGCACGGGGATGTGCTCGGCGGTGAGAATCTGCGCGATCAGGTCGCCCGACGACGCGGGTCTGCGGTTCGTCAGGGTCGCTTCCTGGTCCTCGGTCCACCAGTAGGAACCCGACTGGGAGATCACGTTGCCGAAGACCTCGGGGTAGTGGAACGCCGTGAAGGTAGCCATCAGACCACCGAGGCTCGACCCTCCGACCGCGACCCGCGACGGGCCGGGATGCACGCGATATTCAGCGCGCACCCAGGGCAGGAGCTCGGTGGCGAGGAACTTCGCGAAGGGCTCGGAGGTCCCCAGGTCGAGCATGCGCTTCTCCGGGCCGAGCGAGTTGACCAGCACGGCGATCGTCGGGCCGAGGACACCCTCGGCCTGCAGGTTGTCGAGGATGGTCGGGGTCGGGACGAGAGTCTGGTCCACGGAGCCGTAGACCTCGCCGTCGAAGAGCACGACCAGGTCGCAGGCTCCTACACGCCCCTCGTACCCCGGCGGGGAGTAGACCGAGAACGAGCGCGTCTCGCCCAGGATCTCGCTCGCGAGCTCGTGGGGAGTGAGGGTTCCCGCTGGTACCTCTTCGCGACGGGCGATCCAGGGCTGCGGCGGCGCGTCCGCCAGCTCGAGCTTGCTCTGCCAGCCGTAGCGCTCGGGGTTGAGAGGATCGCTCAGGGGCGGATGGTCCTCGTAGGCCGCGAAGACCTCGTCCCAGCTCGCGGGCTGACGGTGCGGCGGATCGGGAACGAAGGCGTAGGTGCAGCGCGCGGCGGTCGAGAGCACCTCGGTGCGGAACCAGACGTCGGTGTCCGGCATGCGTGCGAGGTGCTTCTCGCTGCCCACGTCCGGCCCGCCGAACATGCGCACCTGGGAGGCCTCGGCGTCGCGCCAGAGGAAGGTCACCTTGACCCAGCCCTCCTCGTCGATCGATTCGACCAGCGGCGTGTGACCGTCGACCTCCGACCAGAAGTCCTGGAGGGCGCCAGGGTCGAGGGCCAGCTCCGCGGACAGGCGGCCCAGCCGCGGCGAGCCGTAGGCCGGGTCGGGCTCGCTGGCCTCCTGCGCCGGCGCGTCGCCCAGCAGGGCGCGTGCGAGCTGGGTCAGCACCCGGCCCGCGTTCAACGCCTCGCTGTTCGAGATCACCGCCAGGTGCAGCCCGTGCTCGGGATAGTGGCTGAGCTGGGAGTTGAAGCCGAAGATCCCGCCGCCGTGGTGCACGAGCGACGTGCCCTCGAACTCCCCCAGCATCAAGCCGAAGCCATAGTCCTCCTGCTCGCCGCCCGTGAGCGTCGTCGGCGTGGTCATCAACGCATAGGACTCCGGGCTCACGCAGCGGCCAGACACGAGGGCTTGTTGCCAGCGCACCAGGTCGCCGCCGGTCGAGATCACGCCGCCGGCTGCGCCTGGTTGGCCCATGGCGATCAGCCGATCGTTGCTCGCGGACTGGAACGCCCCGTAGCCCTGGGCGCGGTTCGGGATGACCTCGCTGTTCACGTCGTAGCGGGTGCGCGCGAGCCCGAGCGGGCGCGCCAGGTCGCGCTCGATCAGCTTGCGGTAGCGACCGCTGCGCCCCTCGACGTTCTCGAGCAGCATGCCGAGCAGGTAGTAGCCCGAGTTGTTGTAGTGCCACCCGGCGCCCGGGTCGAACGTGAAGGGCTCGTCCTCGAAGAGGGCGAGCAGCTCCTCGTGTCTCAGCTCGCGAGCCACGAGCCGGGACCACGCGGCGCCGAGCTCCGTGTAGCTCTTGATGCCCGAGGTGTGGTTGAGGAGCTGGCGCACGGTGACCGTGGTCCCGTGCGTGTCGAACTCCGGCAGGTAGGTCTCGATCGAGCCGTCGAGCTCGACGCTGCCGGCCTCGACCTGCCGCATCACCAGGGCCGCGGTCATCTGCTTGGTCACCGACCCGATGCGGAACATCGTCTGCGCGTCCGCGCGGACGTCGTGCTCGAGCTCGGCGTGTCCGTAGCCGTCCTCGTACACCAGCCGGTCCCCGAAGCCCACGCCGATCGAGAGGCCGACGCCGCCCTCCTCCAGCGCCTTGTCCGCGACCCGCTTGCACAGCCGGCGCACCTGGGCGTCGCTCCAGCCGCGGCTGGCCGGGTCCGTCTGCGAGAGGGCGGGCGCGAGCAGGGTCAGGCAGCAGAGCAGCAGTCGCATGGCGGCGAAGCTACCCCATCCCACGACCCGGCGGCGCGCCGATTCCGGTTCACTCGTAGAGCAAACACGCCGCCCGGAACGGGGCGAAGTTGGCCACGTCGTCGGCCCACAGCGCAGGCAGGTCGGCGGGATCCGCCGCGGTCATCAGCCCCTCCCAGACCTCCTGGTTGCGCAGCCGCGAGTTGACCTCGGCCACCTCGAAGACTTGGCCGTGATGGCGGTTGAGGACCCACGCGATCGAGAGGCCCGTGCGCACGGGCTCGAAGGCGCGCGCGTCGGTCAGGGTCAGCTGCACGCCGTGGCAGAGCTCGCCCTCGTACTTGCTCTCGCTGGGGCGGAACGAGAGCTCGGTGAAGCGCACTCCGGGGAGCTGCAGCTGCTCGAGCGCGGCCGCGAGCCGCTCCCCGTCGACCCAGGGGGCGCCGAGGCGCTCGAAGGGCTCGTCCGAACCGCGCCCGACCGAGACGTTCGTGCCCTCGAGCAGACCGACGGCGGGGTAGAGCACGGCCTGGGTCGGGTTGCGCAGGTTCGGGGACGGCCGCACCCAGGCGAGGCCCGTG
>JAQBVH010000736.1 GCA_027623615.1 Planctomycetota bacterium
GAGGAGAAGCGGCGCATCGCGCGACGATCCTCCCACAGGTCCGGCAAGGATCAACGACCCGTCGCCTCGAATCTCGTCGGCGCGCCTCGCGGGACGATCGGGCGCGCCCCAGAATGTCCGAGCCATGCCCTTGGATCCCAAACGAACCTTCGCACACGTCGAGCGCGTGTGGGACGAGACGATCGTCCCCTCACTCGTTGACTACATCCGCATCCCCAACAAGTCGCCCCACTTCGACGCGCAGTGGGCCGAACACGGCTACATGGACCAGGCGGTCGATCTGATCGCGGGTTGGTGTCGCGAGCGGCCGATCGAGGGGCTGACCCTCGAGGTCGTGCGCCTCGAGGGGCGCACACCGCTGCTCTACATGGAGATCCCCGGCGACTCGGAGCGCACGGTGCTGCTCTACGGGCACCTCGACAAGCAGCCCGAGATGACCGGCTGGCGCGAGGGCCTCGGGCCCTGGGAGCCGGTGATCGATGGCGACAAGCTGTACGGCCGGGGTGGCGCCGACGATGGCTACGCGGCCTTCGCGTCGCTGACCGCGCTCGAGGTGCTGCGCGACCAGGGCGTCCCGCACGCGCGCTGCGTCGTGTTGATCGAGGGCTGCGAGGAGAGCGGCAGCTACGACCTGCCCGCCTACATCGATCACCTCAAGCAGCGCATCGGCACGCCGGATCTGGTCGTGTGCCTCGACAGCGGTGCAGGTGACTACGAGCGGCTGTGGCTGACGACCAGCCTGCGCGGCTTCGTGATGGGGGAGCTCGACGTGTCGACCGTCTCCGAGGGAGTGCACTCGGGTGACGCGAGCGGGATCGTGCCCTCGAGCTTTCGCGTCGCGCGCAAGCTGCTCGATCGGATCGAGGACGTGGACACCGGCGAGGTGCTGCTCGACGCGCTCAAGGTCGAGATCCCCGAGGACCGCAAGCGTCAGGCGGCGCAAGCGGCCGAGGTGCTCGGCGACAGCGTGTACACGAAGTTCCCCTTCCGGGATGGCGCGCGGCCGACCACGACCGACCGCACCCAGCTCGTCTTGAACCGCACCTGGCGCCCAGCGCTGTCGATCGTCGGCGCGGCGGGCCTGCCGGCGCCCCAGGACGCTGGCAACGTGCTGCGCCCGAACACCCTGCTCAAGGTGTCGATCCGCATCCCACCGACGGCCGATCCCGAGGCCGCGCTGGCCGCTGTCGAACAGACCCTCACCGCCGACGCGCCCTACGGCGCGCAGGTGACCTTCGCGGGGGGCGAGGGCGCTCCCGGTTGGGCTGCCCCGCCCCTTGCGAGTTGGCTCGAGGAGGCCATCGACGAGGCCTCGCGCGCCTACTTCGACGGCAACGCAGCGGTGAAGATGGGCGAGGGGGGCACGATTCCGTTCATGGGCATGCTCGGCGAGAAGTTCCCCAAAGCCCAGTTCGTGATTACCGGTGTGCTTGGCCCCGCCTCGAACGCCCACGGTCCGAACGAGTTCCTGCACATCCCGACCGGCAAGCGCCTGACCGCCTGCGTCGCGCAGGTCATCGCGCGCCACCACGAGGTGACGAGCGAATGATGCGAACCCTGTTGATGCTGTTGTTGACTGCGCTGGCCCAGGGCCAGGTCGAGTTGACCGTCGAGGTCGCGCGCGAGGGGCGGCGCCTCGACCCGCACACTCGCAGGGAGTGGAGCGGATCCGGGCCGTACCTCTACGACCGCACCCGCAAGCTGCACTTCCGCGCGGGCGACAAGCTGGTCGAAAGCGCGCTGTCCCTCACTCGCCACCTCGAAGACCTGCGCACGACACCGACCGACTTCGTCGTGCTGCACGCCTCAGCGGAGGTCGACACCGGCGACCTGCCCGAGGTGCTCGAGCGCCTGCAGCGGCAGGGGTGGTGGACCCTCGACGTGCGCGGTGACGGAGCGGGCGCGGAGGAAGGTCGGCGTTGGCTCGCCAACGCTGGACCGGCGATCCTCGGCCTCGAGGTGGAAGAGGTGGGCACGCCCATCGAGTTGACCAGCGGCGAGGCCTGGGCCGGGATCGGCCGCCTGGCCTTCCGTGGTCGGCGCCTGCGCATCACCCTCGACGGTGGAGCGGTCGCAGACCTGCCCCAGACGCTCACGGGGTTCCATGTGCTGCGCCCGGACGCGCCGATGATCGTGCGCTTCACGCCGGACGTGCGCGTGGAGGAGGTCGCGGACGCGCTCGCCGCTGTGGCGGGCGCCGGCTTCGAGCGCCGCGCCCTCGAGGAGGCGGCGCCCTGGATCGGCGCCCGCGGCGACCTGCGCATCCTCGACATCGACTACGACGGGACGTACTACCATGGCGACCAGGTCTTGATCCTGGGTGAGGACGCGGATGCCGTCAGCGAGGCGCCGACCCTCGAGGCGTACTTGCAACGCACCGCCGCCGGCATGGCGCCCAACGCGATCGGCCTCCCCTCCGAGCGCTTCCTCCTGCGCATTCACCCGAGCGCACCGATCGAGCGCGTACAGACCGCCATGCTCCACTGCGGCTCTCAGCAGGTCCGGTTGTGGCGCCTCGACCTGGCCATCGCGGGTCTCGAGGGGGCGTTCGTGCCTGCACCCCTTCCGCTTGATACGGGGTTCGGTGAGGAGCCCCCGCGGCTGCCCGTCCTGGTGGAGGTCGTGGAGGAGGGCGAGCGCGTAGCGCCGGACCGCGGCCCCTGGGCGCGCCGGGGCCCCTACCTCTACGACGGGTCCCGCTCGCTCAGCTACCAGTTCGCCGTCGACGAGATGACCGACCTCGCGCAGGTGCAGGCCATGCTCGCCAAGGTGGCTGAGATCGAAGGGCTGTGCCTCGTCGTCGACCCCAGCCCGAGCATCGTCTGGAGCGACGTGTTTTCCCTGGTGCGCGCGGCGCACAAGCTCGGGATCGGGATCGTGTTCATCGGCCCGGACTGAGCTAGGCGGCCCCGCTGGGGCCGCCCACGCC
>JAQBVH010000737.1 GCA_027623615.1 Planctomycetota bacterium
GCCTCGCTGGGCTTGGCCGCAACCGGGGCCGGAGCCGAGGTGTTCTGCAGGCTCGTCTGCAGCCCCGCCGGCCCGCCCACGCTGGCCTCCATCGGGGTGCTCGACTCGCTCACGGTCTCCCTCAACTTCACCTTGGTCGGGTCGATGTTCTCGCTGACGGATTCCTGGAGCGCGAAGTCGAACTCGCCGAGCACGTCGACCGTGGTCATGCCCGGCCCGAACATCCCGTCGAGCTTCGCCTGAGCGCGCGCGGTCCAGAGGTCGGCCCACTCCTTCTCGAAGCTCAGGTACTCGCTCATGCCCTGGTCAGCCTTGCCGTCGAAGACCAGGTGGCCGTGCTGATCGGTGATCGTGATGTTCTCCTCGGGCACGTTGGTCCCGTGGCGCACGATGCTCGCCAGGGCGCGGCGTTGACCGGGCTCGAGCGAGACGCTGCCGAGCACGTGCACCACCACGGAGACCGTGTGCGGACGGCTGTGGAGCAGCGGGGACGGCGGCGGCCCCGAGGTGCGCACGACCGCGGCGAGGATGAAGTTCAGGGCCTCGATCTGCAGCTCCAGGTCCTGCCAGTCGCGCTTCTGGTTCTGCTGCAGCCGCTTGTCGGAGGAGTCGAAGATGCTGGCCGCGCCCTCGCCGATGCCGATGCCCTTGGGGCCCATGTCGAGGGCCGAGTTGGTTGCGACCGCGTTGCGCGCCTGGTAGAGCTCGCTCGCAGGCACGAACACCGACAGCGGGCCTGGCGGCGAGGTCGTGTCGAAGCGGATCCCGGCGCCCGCGAGGGCGCTGGTGACTGCGCTGAACTGCATGTTGTCCAGGCCTGTGAAGGCGGGGACCATGTGCGGGTTCGCGGCCCGGTACGACATCACACCGGCGACGGCCACCAGCAGCAGGGCGCCCGCGCCGATGACCAGGCGGGTCTGCTTCGTGGTGGCCAGCAGGTGCTGCCACAGGCTCGTGAGAATGTCCTTCATGGTGCTAGACGCTCATGCGCATCACTTCGCGATACGCGTCGATCAGCTTGTTGCGGACCTGCATGGCGAACTCGAAGGAGAGCTCGCTCTCCTTCAGCTGGGCGGCGACCTCGTGGAAGTCGAGGTTGCCCTGGGCGACCTGGAGGGGCAGGTTCTCGGTCGCCTTGATCGAGGCATCCACGGACTGGACGCCCTCCCTCAACGTGTCCGCGAACGAGACTCCCTCCGCCCGCTGAGGCTCGACGGGTGAGACGCCGGCCGCGCCGGCGCGCTCGCGCATCTGCTTCAGGGCGGCTTCGATCGCCGCGCGGCCAAGGCCGCCACCTACTCCGTTCACCATGGCTCGATTACTCCATCAAGCGCAGCGCGCGGTCCGCGAGGCGCTCGTAGTTCTCCTGGACGGAGAGGTTGGCCTCGTAGGCACGCACCGCTGTGATCAGGGCCGCCATCTCCTTGACGGTGTTCACGTTGGGGTAGCGCACGATGCCGGCCGCGTCCGCGTCGGGGTGACCCGGGTCGACGATCTCCTGGAAGGGTGTGGTGGTGTCCGAGCGCGTTCCGAGCACCTCGACACCCACCACCTCCTTGACGCCCTCCGAGTTGCGCCTGAGCATCGGCGCCAGGTCCACCATCTCGCGACGGTAGGCCTCGCCCGTGCCGGGCACCCGGGTGACCTGGGAGTTGGCGATGTTCTTGGCGATGACATCCACCCGCGCGCGCTCGGCCTTGAGGCCGGTCGAGGCGATGCGCATGCCACCAAAGAGCTTGTCGAGGGCACCCATCAGCGTTCACTCCGGACGGCGATCTCGGTGAGGCGGGACCCGCCGCGCAGCATGGCGGCGTAGAGTTCGTAGAGAACGCGGTTCTCGCGACTGGCGCTGACCTCGCTCTCCATGTCGACGGTGTTCCCGTCCTCACGTGCCTCGGCGTTCTCGTCGATCGACACGACCGGGTCGAGCTTCACGAGGTCCTGGACGCTGGCGCCGCGCTTGATCTCCTGCGCCAACTGGTCCTCGAAGGCCACCTCACGCCGCTTGTAGCCAGGCGTGTTCTGGTTGGCCACGTTGCCCGCGAGTACCTTCGCGCGCATCGTCGAGGCCGTCATCAGGTGAAGCAGCAGGTCCTTGTTGGCGGAGGAGATGTCCATGGTGATCGTCCTTGGGGGTCCTGGATCAGCCGACGAGGCCCGCCGCGCGCCAGATCTTCAGCTTGTTGGAGATGGTTCGAGCGGTGACGCCCAGCCGGCGCGCGGCCTCGGTCTTGTTGCCGCCCGTCGACTCGAGCGTCGTCAGGAACGCCACGCGCTCGATGTCGGCCAGGGGGTTGTTCGAGATCGCCACGGCGACCGCGCGATCCTCGAGGCACAGGTCCTGGTCCATGGGGCTCAGCGCGCCGAAACCCCCGGTGGGGCCGAACATCAGGTCCTCGGGCTGCATCTCCATGCCGCCGCCGAGCACGACGGCGCGCTGGACCACGTTCTCGAGCTCGCGCACGTTGCCCGGCCAGTTGTGGCCCTGCAGGCGTTCCGCCGAGGCGAGCGCGATCGAGGGAGTGCTGCGACCGTTGCGTAGGGCGTAGATCGAGCTGAAGTGACGGACCAGCGGCAGGATGTCCTCGGGGCGCTCGCGCAGCGCGGGCACGTGCAGGGGCAGGACATGCAGGCGGTAGTAGAGGTCCTCGCGGAAGCGGCCCGCGGCGACCTCGTCGGCGAGGTTGCGGTTCGTGGCCGCGATGACGCGCACGTCGACCTTGAGGGTCTGGGTGCCGCCAACACGCTCGAACTCGTCCTCCTGCAGAACGCGCAGGAGCTTGGCCTGCATCTTGGGCGAGATCTCACCCAGCTCGTCGAGCAGCAGCGTGCCGCCGTCGGCCAGCTCGAAGCGGCCCGGCTTGGTCATCGCGGCGCCGGTGAAGGCGCCCTTCTCGTACCCGAAGAGCTCGGACTCGAAG
>JAQBVH010000738.1 GCA_027623615.1 Planctomycetota bacterium
CGACGGGGCGCCGGTCCGGGTCGGGGTGGAGCAGGTCCGCGACGACCAGATCGAAGAGTGGGGACAGGCGTGGGTCCAACGAGGAGGGCACGTACGCGGCGGCCTCCGAGCGCGTCTGCAGCCAGGCGTCGGGCAGATGTCGTTCGTCCTCGCGAGGGGCGAGGGGCAGGCTGCCGGTCGCCATCTCGGCCAGGATCAACCCCAGCGCGAACAGGTCCGCGGGAGGGCCGCCCGGTCCGCCCGCGCAGCGCTCGGGAGCCAGGTAGGGCAGGCTGCCCGAGGCCGGGTCCTGGCTCCGTTCGATCGGCTGCGCGAAGCCCAGGTCGAGCAGCACCGCCGAGTCGCGGCCGTCGAGCCGGACGTTCTCGGGCTTCACATCCCCGTGCCACCAGCCTGCGTCGTGCAGCGCGGCCAGGCCCTCGGCCAGGTCCTCCGCCAGGCGGCGCGCCCTCGGTTCGACCAGCGGACCTGCGTCGATCACGTCACGCAGGCAGGGGCCGGGCAGGAACCTGGTGACGAGCATCGGGTGCGTGCCGCCACTTGCGAACACGAGCTGGGGCAGGCGCGCGGCGCCGCGGATCGCCGCCAGGACGTCAACCTCCCGGGCGAGGGCTGACAGCGCCGCGTCCTCGGGGTCGGCGTGCAAGCGTTTGACCGCGACCTGGGTGCCGGCGGGCAGGTCCTCGTAGGGCTCCCGCAGCGTGCCCCGCATGACGAACCCCGTCGTCCCCGCTCCGAGCTCCTCGCCGAAGTCGATCTGGGGCTCTTTCACGCTCACCTGACCTACTCCTGGCACGAGCCTTCGTCCTCGGAGTTCGGCGCGGCCTGCTCCGGCTCCGCTTCGTCGCCGCCGATCTCCCGGTCGCGCTCACGGGCAGCGCGGATCAGCTGGTCCATCCGCGCAGCCTCGCGGATGGAGGCGTCGAACTCCCAGCTCAGGCGCGGGACGGTGCGGGTGCGCAGGACGCGGGCCACCTGGCGCTGGATGAACCCGGTGGCCTGCTCGAGCATCTTCCCGGACAGGCGCACGTCCGCGTCCTCGCCCAGCACCGAGTAGAAGACCTTGGCGCTGGCCAGATCCTGGGTCAGCTCGACCCGGGTCACGGTCAGGAACCCCGCGCGGGGGTCTGCCAGCTCGAACTGCAGGCAGTGGGCCACCCGGCGCTGGATCTGCGCCTGCAGGCGCGCGACGGTCTTCGGATTGGCCATGGCTCGGTCGGTCAGAACGGCGCAGTGGCCTCACAACGGACGGTCGCGCCAAGGGGCGCGACCTCCGCCGATCAGCCCTTGTCGTCGGGGTCTGTGGGCTTCAGCTCGCCAAGCTTGCGCTTGATCTCCTTGAGCTTGAAGGCTTCGATGATGTCGCCCTCTTCGATGTCGCGGTAGTCCTTGATGACGATGCCGCACTCGAAGCCTTCACGAACCTCGCGCGTGTCCTCGGCCTCGCGGCGCAGGGAACCGAGCTCACCGGTGTGCACGACGATGTTGTCGCGCAGCAGGCGGATCTTCGAGGAGCGGCGGATGCGTCCGTCGAGGACCACACAGCCAGCGATCAAGCCGATCTTCGAGGACTTGAACAGGCGGCGGATCTCGACGTGGCCGACGATTTCTTCCTCGAACTCCGGCGCGAGGGCGCCCTCCATGGCGCCGCGCAGGTCGTCGAGCAGTTCGTAGATCACCTCGTAGCGCCGGATGTCGAGGCCGAAGCGCTCTGCTTCCTTGCGGGCCTTGCTGTTGACGCCCACGTGGAAGGCCACGAGCAGGGCACCGGAGGTGCTGGCCAGGTTGACGTCGCTCTCGGTGATCGGTCCGACACCGACGTTGACCAGCTTGACCTCGACCTCCTCGTGCACGAGCTTCTCGACCTCGTGCCGGATCACTTCGGCCGAGCCCTGCACGTCCGTGCGGACGATCAGGTTGACCACGTTGATGTCGATCTTGGGCTTGCTACCCAGGATGCGCTCGAGCTCGCGGCCGCCGCCACGGTTGGAGGCCATGAGGATCGCGCGGCTGTTGCGCTCACGCTCGGTGGCGACCTCCTTGGCCTTGTCCAGGGAGCTGACGATGTAGAAGGGGTCGCCGACCCCCGGCAGGGCCGCGAGGCCAGTGACCTGGACCGGGGTTGAGGGGCCGGCCGACTTGATCGTGCGGCCGCGGTCGTCGTGGATCGACTTGACCTTGCCGTAGCCACCGCCCGCCAGGATCACGTCGCCCTGGTTCAGGGTGCCGTCCTGCATGAGCAGGTGGGCGACGATGCCACGACCCTGCTCGACCTGGGCCTCGAGGACCACGCCACTGGCGGGGCCGCCGGGGTGCGCGCGCATGTCGAGCTCCGCCTCGCTCATCAGGAAGATGTGCTCGAGGAGCGCTTCGATGCCCTCACCGGTCATGGCCGAGACCTCGAAGAAGGCCGTCTGGCCGCCGTAGGCCTCCGGGATCAGCTCGTGGCCCATGAGCTGCTGGATGGCCTGGGCAGCGTTGAACCCGGGCTTGTCCTTCTTGTTGAGGGCCACGACGATCGGGGTGTTGGCCGCTCGGGCGTGGTTGATCGCCTCGGCGGTCGAGGGCTTGACCCCGTCATCACCGGCGACGACCAGCACGACGATGTCCACGGCCTTCGCGCCGCGGGCGCGCATGGCGGTGAAGGCCTCGTGGCCAGGCGTGTCGACGATCGTGATGCCGTGGCCGGTCGCGGTCTCGACCTGGTACGCGCCGATGTGCTGGGTGATGCCCCCGGACTCGCCGTCGGCGACCCGGGTCTGGCGGATCTTGTCGATCAGACTCGTCTTGCCATGGTCGACGTGACCGAGGAAGGCGACGGTGGGGGCGCGGTGGACGAGGTGCTCTTCAGCGATCTCGTCGCGGGCCCGCTTGACCTCCTCGAGGTGCTGCATCTCCGCCGTGACCTCGTGGCGGAT
>JAQBVH010000739.1 GCA_027623615.1 Planctomycetota bacterium
TGGGGGGCCAGCGCCAGGGGGAGAGCGAGGAGGAGCATGAGAGCGCCCTCTCAGCTTAGACGGTCTCCACGGGACCGCCGGGCCGGTTCGATCGCGGCCTCTCGAGGAGGCTGCGCCTTGCGCGCAGGCTCCGGGCTCCCACACCGTCAGGTGTGGGGCCAAGCAGCACCCTCGCCTCCGCGGGAGGCGTAGGCGGTCCCAGCGGGGTCGCCACTAGGGGAGTCCAGGAATCCCGAGACGGAGTTTCCGGTCCGTCGGCGGCGAGCGCATCTTTCTCGTGCCATGACCAAGGACGTGGACAGCGCCCTCTCGTACCGGATCCTGCGCCGGATCGTCGGCTGCCTGGGGGCCGGCCTGCCGGTACTGCTCCCAGTGGTCTGCCTCGTCTTCGGGGAGTGCAGCGGCTTGAAGCCGTCGATCAGCCACTACGACGAGGACCCGGTCGCCGGTGACGTGTTCGTCGGTGCCCTGTTCACGATCGGCGCGTTCTTGTTCGCCTACCGTGGCTACGACTGGAAGGACAACGTGGCCGGACACTGCGCCTGCGTCTTCGCGCTCGGCGTCGCGCTCTTTCCGACGACGAGCCCCACCCAGTGGGTGGAGACCGCGCACCTGGTCTTCGCCGCGCTCCTGTTCGCGACGCTGACGATCTTCGCCGGGTACCTGTTCACCAAGACCGGGGGTGCGCCCACACGCCTGAAGCTGCGTCGCAACAAGCTCTACCGGACATGCGCGCTGGTGATGGCGGCGTGTCTGATCGCGCTGGTGGTGACCTTCTGCACCGTGGATGAGACGGTCGTCGAGGAGGGCAAGCTCGTGTTCTGGTACGAGGCCCTCGCCCTGTTCGCCTTCGGGGTGAGCTGGTTCGTCAAGGGCGAGACCCTGTGGCGCGATCCGACCTGACGGTCACTCGAAGACCGGCACCCGCTCCTCGCGAGGCAGCCGTGCCGCGGCGCGGTACAGGGCGCGCCACTCCTCCGGCAGCCGGTCCCCGCGATCGAGCAGGGCTCGGCCGCGGCTCGCGTCGCGCTGCACGGCGATCGTGGCCAGTTCGGTGATCAGGGCCTTCGAGGCGTCGCGGGCAACGCGGCCGTCGATGCGCACGCGCCCCTCCTCGAGGACGATCGCGCCGAGTTCGACCAGCCATTGCAGCTGCAAGCGCGCCGCGCGGGCCTGAGCCGCTGAGGCCTCCCCCGACTCGGCGTCGGCCAGGGCGCGGAACGCCATGGCGACCAGCGTGCAGGTCGCGTCCATCGCCTCCTGGGGATGCACCGTGCCTTCGAGAGCCAACCACGTGCGCGCGAGCATGCTGGTCACGTCCGCCCGGGTGGTGACCAGGGCATCCCAGTCTTCTCCGAAGTGCTCCCGCAGGAGCCGTGGCCCGACCTGGTAGGTGCCGAAGCGGGTCGCGTACCAGCGCAGGTGCGCTTCCGGGGTGACGAGCGCTGCCTGATCGGGCACGAGCAGGAGCTCCGCCACTGGCTTCACTCCGGGCTTCCACCAGCACTCGAGCAGCATGCCGCGCCAGAACACCGAGCACGAACCCACGGCCTCGCGTCGCGCGGAGTCCTCCGGCAAGTAGGTGTGCATCGAGCCGTCCTCGACCGCTCCTCCACGGGCGATCAGGCGCGCGATCACGACGCGGTCGCGACTCGCTCGGTCGCCTCGCCCGCCGATGCCGGCCCACTCCTCGAACCTGTTGAGGTTGCCGAGCAAGTAGTCGAGCGGCGCTTGCTCGTCCACGTCGACCGTCCCCAGCTGAATCGACTCGATGTGACCCGAGGGGGCGACGAACAGCGGCGCGATCAGGGGACCGGAGCCGGCGCGCAGCAGGGTCGCTTCCACGCGCTCCGCGCCTCCACCGGTTTCCCAGGTGTTGCTGGCCGCAGACAAGTGCTCGGCCAGGTCCGGCTGCGGCGAGCTGGCCGCGGCCCTCCCGAGCTCCTCGCCCGCCGCCCTGCGATCGCCCGCCTCGAGGGCCTGGGCAGCCCGGATCAGCGCGCCGGCGGTCGTGAGGTGGGCCTGGGGCACGCGGCCCGTGTCCGGACGGAAGGGGAAGGTCGTCGGGCCGGTCGGGCCGCTCGGGGCCGGGCTGGCACAGCCCGCCATCACGACCACCAGCAGAATCAGCGTGGGGTGCAGCACAGCGTCTACCATAAGCAGTTGCGCGCTCGGATCCGTCACACCTGGCGGACCAGCGGCACCCTGGTAGGGGGAATCACCATGAACACAGCGCACCACGACGAACTCCTGGCCGAGATGGGCTGGGTGCGAGGTCTCGCTCGCCGCCTGCTCCTCGACGCGTCACGGGCAGACGACGCGGCGCAGGAGGCCCTCACCCGGGCGCTCTCCCAGCCGGCGCGCTCGCCCCGTCGCGGTCCCGCCCTGCGGGCGTTCCTCGCCACGGCCACACGGGTGATCGCCCGCGATCAGCGTCGCTCCGATCGCCGCCGGGTGCACCGCGAGCGCACCGCGGCCCGGGGCGAGGCCCTGGTCTCGACCCTCGAGACCGTCGAGCGTCGGGCGGCCGTCCGCTCCCTGGTCGAGGCCGTGGAGGCCCTGGACGAGCCGTATCGCAGCGCAGTGCGCCTGCGCTACCTCGAACAGCACAGCGTGGCCGAGGTCGCCGCTGTGACCGACGCGCAGCCGGTCACCGTGCGCAAGCGCGTGTCCCGCGGGCTCGCGATGCTGCGCGGGCGGCTGGCGGAGCAGCACGAGGCAGCGCACCACGAGGCCGGCTCCGGGGCCTGGGCGGTCGCCCTGCTCCCCTTCGCCGGACCGCTGCCGGAGCTCCACCACGGCCGACAGCTCGCTCGCCTGGCGGCGCTGCTCGTCGCCGGCCTGGGGTCCTGGGTCGCGCTCGAGCGCGTCGTCGGCAGCGAGCTCGAGGCCCCGCCGACGCCGAACCGGACCCTGGT
>JAQBVH010000740.1 GCA_027623615.1 Planctomycetota bacterium
TTCTGACCTAAGTCTTCAGATATAACCTGACCTTCGGTAAGGATAGCGATATCCGACACGGTCATCCGCGACGACAGCTCCGCGCAGGACGGCGACGCCTATACCCTCAAGATGGCCCCGGGCAAGCTCATCCGGAACACACGTGAGGCGATGACCCTGGCCGACCTGGCCGGTCAGCTCCTCGAGTGGTGGGAGGCCGGTAACCAGTTCCGCGTCGACCACGACGGCAGCGACTTCCGTCGCGTGCAGCAGTGGAACAACGGCACCGGGTCCTGGGACGACATCACCCCGCCGACGATCATCGATGTCACCGCCGCGGGTGGGTTCCTCAACCTCTGGAGCGGCTCGCTCGGCGGCCCGGTCTCCTACGTGGACGGCGACGCCGAGGTCACCTACTTCCAACAGGAGTTCATCAACGGTTCGGATGCCCTGATGTTCGACGCCGTCGGAGGTCACGTGGCCCTGTACGGCCTGGTTCAGTGCCTCGACTCGAACATCAGCACGGCCAGCGCCGAAGCCGGCAGCGTGTATCTGGCCGACGCGCCGGACACCACGCCCGCGAACGCGCACCTGTTCCAGTTCGGCGTCGACGACCTGACCCTGTTCCACGACCCCGTCCAGGACAAGAGCACCCTGAACCAGGTCGGCCTCGGTGCCGGTCAAGAGCCGACCACGGGCCCCTACACCTGGGGCATGCGCACTGGCCCGCTCGTTCAGGACCTGGCCGGCCTGACCGACGTCTGGGACATCTGGAACGTGAACGAGTTCTTCGTCTACGAGACCGGGCACAACGCCTGGAACCAGCTCACGACCGTCGAGGACGCCTTCAGCGCCGACGTGGTCTTCGACGCGCCGCTGCAATTCCTCTACGAGCATCTGACGGCGAACGACCTCAACGAGGACGCGAGCCATGACGGTCACAAGGTCGTGCTGCAGTACGGCGGCCCTGGTGACCTGTGGGGCATCCCGAGCGAGGGCGTGGACCTGACCGGCGATGCGCAGCCTGACCGCTGGTACCCCGTCTTCAGCATCGCGGACGGCGTGATCTGCGGCCCGACGGGGACCGAGTACGTGATCCGCGGGATCGAAGTCGAGCGCACCCTCGACGAGGACCCGGGCGGCGCGCCTGACCTCGACATCACCGACGCCGGTGCCCTGACGCTGCCGGACAACAGCCTGTACTCCACGCCGGTCATGGGCCCCCGACCGGTCGTCCAGGCACCTCCGGCGGTCATCAACGGCGAGCTGGTGGACTGACACGTCGACCGGTTCGCAGA
The DNA here is from genome assembly GCA_027623615.1 of Planctomycetota bacterium. Classification (GTDB taxonomy): domain Bacteria; phylum Planctomycetota; class UBA1135; order UBA1135; genus JALWOP01. The sequence continues at coordinate 1,278 of JAQBVH010000740.1, forward strand.
CAAGGCAAGTCATCGACGCCGCACCCTTGGGGTGTGGCGTCGATGCATTCACAGGCGCCGTCGGGGTGCTGGCAGCGGCCAGAGGGCGGAGAGCGGGGCTCGGGTCTTTTCGCTCAGGGATTTGAGCTGGCTTGCCGACAGTTCCAAGGACGTCCCACGCTGGGACCTCCGCGCCGCGACCCACGAAACGAAACCGACTCCCATGGCCTGGATCGACGCCCTGTTCAAGCGGATGGTCGAGCTCGAAGCCTCCGACCTGCACATGACCTCGGGCAACAAGCCCATGCTGCGCCTGCACGGCGACATGGTCACGATGGAGGAGTGCCCGGTGCTGGCACCGGACCAGATGAAGCAGGTCCTGATGGAGATCGCGCCCAAGGTGAACAGGACCCAGTTCGAGGCGGAGTTCGACACGGACTTCGCCTACGAGATATCGGGCCTCGCGCGCTTCCGGAGCAACTTCTTCGTGGACAACAAGGGGCCGGGCGCGGTCTTCCGTGTCATCCCGGAGGAGATCCTCACCGCCGAGCAGCTCGGCCTGCCGCCCGCGGTCATCGAGATGTGCAAGCTGTCCAAGGGCATGGTCGTCGTGACCGGCCCGACCGGTAGCGGCAAGTCGACGACCCTCGCCGCGATGGTCGACTGGATCAACAAGAACCGCTCGGACCACATCATCACGATCGAGGACCCGATCGAGTTCGTGCACAAGGACAAGCGTTGTCTGATCAACCAACGCGAGGTCGGCGGCCACACCCAGGGCTTCAAGCGCGCCCTGCGCGCCGCCCTGCGTGAGGACCCGGACATCGTGCTCGTGGGTGAGATGCGCGACCTCGAGACGATCGAGATCGCGATCGAGACCGCCGAGACCGGTCACCTCGTGTTCGGGACCCTGCACACGACCACGGCGGCATCGACCGTCGACCGCGTCATCGACCAGTTTCCGGCGGACCGCCAGTCGCAGATCCGCACGATGCTGTCGAGCTCCCTCAAGGGCGTCGTCGCCCAGACGCTCTGCAAGAAGATCGGCGGTGGCCGGCGCGCGGCCCTCGAGGTGCTCGTCGTGAACCACGCCGTCTCGAGCCTGATCCGCGAGGGCAAGACCCACCAAATCCAGTCCTCGATGCAGATGGGCGGCAAGATCGGCATGCGTCTGCTCAACGACTCGCTGCTGGAGCTGGTCCAGAACGGCGAGGTCACCCCGGACGAGGCTTACCTCAAGTCGGTCGACAAGGAGCCCCTGCTGGGCCGCATGCGCGAAATCGGGATGGACCTCGGCCAGGTCACGCCGGCCGAGAGCGCCCCCGCTCCCGCCGCCCCGGCGGAGGCCGCGCAACCCGCGCCCAAACCCTACGGCCAGCCGGCTCAAGAGCCGAGCGCGCCGCTGCCGGCCGACGGCCAGCAAGCGAATCCGCACTACGAGGACCCTTTCGAGCAGTACAAGGCGAACAAGGGTCTCGGGTAGGAGCCTGCCGCCCACCACCCCCCGCCCGCCCGACTGGGGAGACCACACCGCGCCGCCCGCGATTGCAGGCGGCGCGCTCGTTCTTGCCTCAGCTCTCGTGCGCCGTCCAGCGACCCCACTGCGGGTACACGATCTTGGCGCGCATCATCCGCGGCACGTCCGCACAGTTGGGTGAG
>JAQBVH010000741.1 GCA_027623615.1 Planctomycetota bacterium
CCGACCGGCTCAACCGCGGGACCGTCTCGACGTTGTGGGCGATAACCTCGGGGCCGACGTCGATGAGCGTGTCCACCGCCGACAGGTTGCCCTGGAAGTCGGGGATGAGCGTCTCGACCATGATGCCCGGCTGAGCGCGGCGCAGCTCGACCACGGTCTCGGCGAAGTGCGCCGCCCCCCCGTCGCCCAGATCGTCCCGGTTGACCGAGGTCAACACGATGTAGCGCACACCCATCTGGGCCACCGCCCGCGCTGCCTTCTTCGGCTCGTCCGGGTCCAGCGCCGGCGGGTGCCCGGTGCGCACGTGGCAGAAGCGGCAGGCGCGCGTGCACGTCCCGCCCATCAGCATGATCGTGGCCGTCCCGCCCGCCCAGCACTCGCCCATGTTGGGGCATTGGGCCTCCTGGCAGACCGTGTGCAGGTCCAGCCCGCCCAAGCGCGCGCGCATGCGCTCGATGTCGGGGCCGAGGGGCGCTGGGACCTTCAGCCACCGAGGCTTGGGCACCCGCTCGCCGCGCGGCCTCGCAGGGCTCTTGGCGTTAGAGAAGCGCGGCAAGACATCCTCCCGGAGGCACGGCTCCTATAGGCAGGCAGGGGGGCGATGTAAAGCACGACCCGCGGGCCGTCAGGGCGCGCGAGGTCCGCTGCCATCCGGGCCGCGGCGAAGGGTCCGGTCTCGCATCGCGGCGCATCCCGGAACGGCGACGGGGACGAACGAGTGCGGGGGGCGCGGACGAGCTCGGCTCGAGCTTCGGCTCTCGACGCCACACAGCTCGAAGCCCCTCGGAGGGACGTCAGACGCGACGTCAGCCTGCTCCGACGTCAGCTACCATCGACGACCGAGGTCTCATCGTCCTCACCGGCCCGCTCGATCTCCACGTCACCCGAGATGAACTTCGGCCAGCGGGTCTCGATGGCCTCCTCGATTTCAGCCAGGACATCGGCTCGCGTTGCCGGCCCGCGTTACCGGCCCGCGCGTTACCGGCCCGAAGGGCGTGTGGATGATCGTGTCGTCTGGCATCGGAGTCCCCCTGGCTTCGATGATCAGCCGATCGCCACCTTCGCGATGGAGCCCGAGCGGGTCTCGCCCTGCTCCCTGGCTTTCGCATCCAGGCGCGCAAGGACGCGCCGCGGCAGGGTGATGTTGACCCGCTCTCGCTGGTCGTCGAGCCGGTCGCGGTCCACAGTGACCACAGCGACGATCCATTCCGGATACGAAGCGCGATGCTGCTCGGCCGCGGTCGGTCGGGGTGCTGGAACACCTGGTGAGAGGCTCGCTGCCGCGCCAGCCCCCAGCCTGTTGCACTGAGCATCTTGATCAGGTCCCGGCTCGACACGTGTGTACTCCACACGCTGACCGCGCAGGCGCCAACCCGGAGGCCCGGTTGACGCGTGTGGGGCCGCGGACCCGGCTGGCGTGGGGCTCGTCGCGGGTCAAGGCTGAGCTGTCAGCGACGGCCCTGCAGTCGTCGCGGCTCTTCTAGGTGGGGGGAGCCTGCCGGATGCGGGGCATCGACCCGGGCTACCGCGGGCTACCGTGTCGAGGGCAGTGATGCGGGTGGTCGATACGCCCGCGGCCGGGCGTGGAGCCACCCGCCGGGTCTCGATGAAGATGATGCGGGGGGATCGGGACGTCGGCCACCTCACGTCGCGTGACCTCGTTCCTCGTGGCCCCGTGCCCGCCGTCATCCCGCACACGGAGGAGCATGTCTTGCAGCCGGACGACGCCGGCGACACCTCGCCTCGTCGGCTGCATCCAAGGCTTCCTGGCCGGACGGGGACGCGACCCCTGTCCTCCGCGGGCGTTCCTGTCCGGCTCGTGGGGGTCGCCGAGGGAGTCGGTTGACGCGCGCGGCGGGGCCGGTCCACCATGAACACTCGTTCGGTGACGGAGGCGCGTCACCGAACGCTGCCGAAGGGGTGCGTCATGCCGGACTCGAGCGCGGTCGGATCGCCGGTCCGTTTATGGCCTGAGCGGGGGTGCGTGGTGCGTGGGTTCCCGGGCGCAGCGGGGCTGGCCCTCCTGCTTGTGTGGCCGGCGTGCGTCTCCCCGCAGTCCTTCGAGCACGTCCTCGCCGAGGACGCGTCCGATGTCGGGGAGCTGGACGCGGCGGAGGAGGAGGCCGACTGCGCTGGTGGGGCGGCGTCCTGCGACGATGGGGAGCCTTGCACGGTGGACGACTGCGCGGAGGGCATCGGGTGCACCCACGCGGCGAGGGTCTGCAGCGACAGCGACGCGTGCAACGGGCTCGAGACCTGCGAGCCGGGGAGCGGCTGCGTGCCTGGCGTGCCGCTCGGCTGCAACGACGGCCTTCCCTGCACCGGGCAGGAGTCCTGCGACCCGGCCCTGGCCTGCGTCGCTGGCACGCCGCCGGCTGGCTGCTGCGGCTCGAACGCGGACTGCGACGACGGTAACGCTTGCAACGGCGAGGGGATCTGCGACACGGGGGACGGGACCTGCGCGGTGACGGGGGTGCCGGCCTGCGGGGACGGCAACCCGTGCAACGGGGAGGAGCACTGCGAGCCGGCCGCGGGCTGCGTCCTGGGGACGCCACCGGCTTGCGGGGACGGCAACCTCTGCAACGGGGTGGAGACCTGCGAGACCGGCAAGGGCTGCGTGGCGGGGATCGTCCCCGCCTGCGACGACGGCCTCCCCTGCAACGGGCAGGAGTCCTGCAGCCCCGAGGTGGGCTGCGTGCCGGGGGCGCCGCTGCCGGGCTGCTGCAAGGCCCAGACCGATTGCGAGGACGGCAACCCGTGCAACGGCATCGGCGCCTGCGACGCGGACACGGAGACCTGCAGCGTCGAGGCCCCGAAGACCTGCGACGACGGGGACGCCTGCAACGGCGTGGAGACCTGTGACGCGGTTGACGGCTGCGTGGCCGGCGCAGCGCTCGCCTGCGACGACGGGGAT
>JAQBVH010000742.1 GCA_027623615.1 Planctomycetota bacterium
GCCCAGACGCACCGCTCGACCCTCGTAAGTCCACACGTTCGGTCGGGCGCTGCCCGGCGGTGTGATCAGGACGACCGTCGAGCCCAGCTCGAAGCGGGCGACCTCGTCGCCGCGGGCGAGCTCCCGGTTCGGTTCGGCGTCGACTCCAGGCTCGACCCCGGTCACGCGGATGCGGCCGACGTTCAACGCGCCGACGCAGACGAGTAAGAGCGGACCGCGGGCCGTCTCGAAGCGCAGCACGCAGCGCTCATTGATCGACAGCACCTTGCGCCTGGCGAGAACGTCCGGGGCGACGGAGAAGCGGCTGCCGCGCACCCAGTGCACCTCGGTCAGGCGACCGGCCTCCGGCGCGTGGATGCGGTGGTAGTCCTTGGGGCCGAGGTAGAGGGTCCAGGCCAGCGCCCCCTCGAGGTCGAGGTCCGACCCGACCCCGTCCAGGAGCTCGGCGACCGGATAGTGGTGTCCCTTCGCCTGGACGAAGTCCCCGCGACCGACCGGGGCGATCGCCTGGACCGTGCCGTCGACGGGCGAGATCAGGCGCTCGGGGGCCGCATCGACGGGGCGCGCCCCGTCGACGAGCTGGCGGACGAAGAAGGCCGACAGGCTGGGATAGATGTCGAGGGTGCCGCGGGCCTCCTCCAGGTCGGCGCCGGCGTAGCGGGCGAAGGTTCGGTAGGCAGCAGGGCGCAGGGCCCGCGGAACGCGGCGGTCCGCGAGCCAGCCGACGAGGGCGGACATGGCCCGTTGGGAGTGGAGGCGCAGCTTCAAGCGGGGGAGCGTGCCGGAGGGCCGGTCGCGGTGCAAGCGCCTCAGGAACCCCCAATGGAGTGCCCGGGGCGGACCCGCAGGTTTGGACGATGGGTTGATGGGGGAGCGCGGCCCGCCAGGCTGCCCCCCAGGTTAGGGTCCCCGCCATGGAGCAACCCGCACGTCACCTCGACGACGCGCTGGCGCGCATGAGCTTCGTGGTCGAGCCCGGTTCGTTCGCGCTCGTGGGGCTGGAGGGACCGCCCCAGCCCGGGGTCCTGGCCCTCCTGACGCCCCCCGCCCAGTTGATCCATGAGGTGGACGAGACCTCGCTCCTGCTCCGCGAGGAGAGCCTCGCGGCGCTCCTCGCCGCTCACCCCGCCGCGAAGGTCGAGCGTGGACTGCGCTGGGTGCGCTTCGAGTCACCCATGGGTTGGGAGGTCGTGGGCTTTCTGGCCCGCGTCACCGGCGAGCTGGCGGCAGCCGAGATTCCGATCGGCGCCATCTGCGGCTACTCGCGGGATCACCTGTTCGTCGCCGACCGCTACCTGGAACGGACACGGGGCTGTCTTGCCCGCATGTTCCCCGAGTCAACCGCGAGGTAGCGCTTGGCCCGCTTGACCCTTCCCTGACACGAACCCTACGATCCTGCCCCGCGGCGGAAACGACGCCCGGGAAAAGCCCGGGTGAGCCTCCGGTCTCCCCCCACGGGCCCAGCCCCATACACCTCACTCCCATGGCCAGTGGTACGACTGTCGTGATCCTCGCGGCCGGCAAGGGCACCCGCATGCGGAGCCGCCGGCCGAAGGTCCTTCACCCCCTTTGCGGACGTCCGCTCGTGGCCTGGGTGGTCGAACAGGCGCTCTCCCTGTCCGCAGACCGGGTGGTCCTCGTCGTCGGCCACGGCGCCGGCGAGGTCGGGCCCGCCGCCCAGGAGGCTGCTGGGTCGACTCCCCTCGAGGTCGTCGTCCAGGAGCCCCAGCTCGGAACCGGCCACGCGGTCCAGGTCGCCGCCCACGCCATCGGGGACCCGAAAAGGGTCGTCGTGCTCTACGGCGACATGCCGCTCCTGCGCGCGGAGAGCCTGGCCGAGCTGGTCGCGGCCCAGAACGCCGCGGGCCCGGGGGCGACCGGGGTGATGACCGCGAGGCCCGAGGACCCGCGCGGCTACGGCCGCATCGTGCGCGGCGCGGAGGGCGAGTTCGAGTGCATCACCGAGGAGAAGGACTGCACCGGCGAGGAGCTCGCGATCGCCGAGGTCAACCTCGGCGTGTACTGCTTCGACGGCGCGAGCCTCAAGCGCGACCTGCCGGCCCTGTCGAACGACAACGCCCAGGGGGAGTACTACCTGACGGACCTGCCCGGCATGGCCGTCACCCAGGGGCGCCCGGTCGTCACGGTCGACCTGGCCGATCACCACGAGGCGGCGGGCGTCAACACGGTCGCTCAGCTGGCCGATGCGCGCTGGGTGATGCAGGCCCGCATCCTCGAGCAGCACATGGAGGGCGGAGTCCTGATCGAAGACCCGGCCACCACGTACATCGACTACGGCGTGGAGATCGGGGCCGGAACCCACGTGCTGCCTTGCACCTACGTCCACACCGGCGTGAAGATCGGCGAGGGCTGCGAGGTGGGACCCTTCACGCACCTGCGCTCCGGCACGGTGCTCGAGGACGCGGCCCAGGTGGGCAACTTCACCGAGTGCAAGAACTCGACGCTCGGCGCGGGCTCGAAGGCCAAGCACCTCACGTACCTCGGGGACACCCACGTCGGCGCCAAGACGAACATCGGCGCCGGCACGATCTTCGCCAATTACGACGGGCGAACGAAGCACAAGACCAAGGTCGGGGACGGGGTCTTCGTGGGCTCGGGCACGATCGTGGTCGCACCCAACCTTCTGCCCGACGGCGTCACCACGGGCGCCGGCGCGGTCGTCACCCGCTCCGCAGGCATGCAGCCCGGCGATACCTACGTCGGCGTCCCCGCCCGGCGTCTGCCCCAGCGCGCTGCAGCCGAAGAAGGCTGATCCTCCCCCTGAACCCGCCCAATCGAATGACCTACCAGTACGGCGACCTCACCCTGATCGCGGGGAACGCGCACAAGAAGCTGGCCGAGGACATCTCCAAAGAGCTGGGGATTCCCCTGGCCGATGCCTCGGTC
>JAQBVH010000743.1 GCA_027623615.1 Planctomycetota bacterium
GCCTGCTCGAACTCGACGCCAGCTACGAGCCGGCGCGCCTGCGGCTCGGCTACTTGCACCTCGACGCCGGCGACCCGGTCAGCGCACGCAGCGTCTTCGAGCTGGTCCTGCGCAAGACTCCGTCGGAGCCCGCTGCACTGCAGGGCCTGGCCCAGTGCGATCTTGATGAGGGAGAGCCCCAGTCCGCCCTCGAGCGCCTGGCTCCCGCGAGCCTGCGGGAGGGCGCGCAGCGTCCGTTGACGCAGCGCTTGCGCGGCCTCGCGCTCGCGCGCCTGGGTCGCAACGCTGAGGCGGAGATCGCCCTGGCCGAGGGGCTGGCCGCCAAGCCCGTGATCCAGGACCCGTGGAGCCGAGAGGTGAACCGCTTCAAGGTCGGCCTGTCCGCGCTGATCATGCGCGCGCAGAAGCTGGTCGATCGGGGCAAGGTCCCGGCGGCGTTGGAGCTGATCGAGGTTCACCGGGACGCGGGGGACACGAGGGTGCTCAGGCTGCTCGGCAAGGCCTACGCTCGGCAAGGCCGGTTCGCGGACGCAGCCGGAGCGCTGGCGGACGCGTTCGTGCTTGAGCCGGACGCGCCAGAACTCGCGCTCGCGCTCGCCGCTGCCTACAGCCAGGACCTGCGCACCGGCGAGGCGTCGAGCGTCCTCATCGGTTTCCTCGAGCGTAGTCCGCAGCACATCGGCCCCTGGCGTGGTTATCAGGAGCTCGCCTTCAAGACCGCGGCCGTCGAGCTCGTGCTCGAGATTCGCGACAAGGCGTTTCGTGCGGGCCACCGCGACGTAGAGCTCGAGACGGTGGCCGGGCACGCGGCCATGGCCCTCGAGCGTTTCGACGTCGCGGAGGAGCGCTACAGCGCCGCCGTGGATGCCGGACCGGCGACGGCCGAGATCCACCTCGGTCGGGCGCGCGCGCGCATCGAGCTCGAGGACTTCCGTGGCGCTGGCGATGACCTGGTCGTGGCGGCCGGGATGGGCCACCCGGACGTCGAGGAAGTACGCATGCTCTATGACAAGCGCCGCCAGGGCCGCAGGGACTGACGCGATGCACCGGATCGTCTGGATCGGACTCGGGGTGTTGGCTGCTTGCGGCGGCGACAAGGCCACGCAGGGAGGCGCCTCTCCGCAACCCAACGCTGAGGAGAGCGAGGGCGCGCTCTGGTTCGTGGAGGAGGCAGCAGCCCGCGGCCTCGACTTCGAGCACGTGAGCGGCCATCGGCCGGGCACCTTCTACTTCCCCGAGCTGATGGGCGGCGGGGTCGGCCTGTTCGACGCCGAGGGCGACGGCGACCTCGACGTGTTCCTCGTCCAGAGCGGCGGCCTGCACGATGGCGACCGGCGCGGGGAGCACCGCCTGTTCCTCAATCAGGGTGACGGTCACTTCTTGCCCGGCGCCGAGGTCTCCACCGGCGGCTATGGCATGGGCGTCGCGTGCGGCGACGTCGATGGAGACGGGGACGTCGACGTCTACGTGACGCAGCTCGGCGCGAACGCGCTGCTCGTCAATCAGGGTGACGGCACCTTCGTCGACGGGACCCGGGCAGCGGGGGTGGGGGACCCGAGGTGGGGAACCAGCGCGTGCTTCTTCGACGCGGACGCGGACGGGGACCTCGACCTCTACATCGCGAACTACGTGGACTGGAGCCGCGAGACCGAGCAGCGCTGCTTCGACCCGACCGGCCAGGACGACTACTGCAGCCCGATCAGCTACGAGGCGCCGGCGCGGGACACGTTCTATCGCAACCAGGGCGACGGCACCTTCGTCGACGAGAGCGTCGCGGCCGGTCTCGAGACGGCGCTCGGCAATGGCCTCGGGGTCGTCCCGGGGGACTACGACGGCGATGGGGACCTCGACCTGTTCGTGGCCAACGATCAGACCGCCGACGTGCTGTGGGTGAACGACGGCCGCGGCCACTTCGAGAACGCGGGCGAGGTGCGCGGCGTGGCCCGCGACCGCCAGGGCGGCGTGCGTGCCGGCATGGGCGCGGACGCTGCCGACGTCGACCGTGACGGGGACCTGGACCTGATCGTCGTGCACATGGCGCGCGAGTCAGACGGGTTCTTCATCAACCAGGGCAAGTACTTCCAGGAGCGCACCCAGGCCGTGGGCATCGCCACGGCCGACTGGCGCTTCACCCGCTTCGGCGTCGGCTTCCGGGACCTCGATCAGGACGGCTGGCTCGACCTGTTCATCGCCAACGGGCGCGTGAACATGATGATGGCGCCGATCGACCCCACGGACCCGTACGCCGAGCCGAACACCCTGCTGCGCGGGCTCGCGAGCGGACGCTTCGAGCTCGTCGAGCCGGCGGGCGGGACCGCGAACGCTCTGAACGAGACCAGCCGCGGCGCCGCCTTCGGTGACCTCGACGGGGACGGCGCCCTGGACGTGGTCGTCGTCAACCGCGACGGTCCCGCGCACCTCCTGCGCAACGTGACCGAGGACCGCGGTCACTGGGTGCTCCTGCGCGTGCTGGACGGCAAGCGGGACGCCGTCGGCGCGCAGATCACGATCGAGGCCGAGGGACTGACCCTGCGCCGGGACGTGCTGTCCGCTGGCAGCTACTGCGCCTCGAGCGACCTGCGCGTGCACGTGGGGCTGGGCGGCGTGACCAGCGTCACCTCCCTGCGCGTGCGCTTCGTCGACGGGGTGGAGGAGACCTTCGGGCCCTTCGACGCGGATCATGTGATCACCCTGCGCCGCGGCGCGGGGCGCTGAGGCTCAGTCGGCGCTCGACCCCCTCGGGAGCGCGAGTTCGAAGCGGGCGCCACGACCGCCGCCCGTCGCGAGGGCCAGGTCGCCATGCAGATCCCTGGCGAGACCGCGCGCGAGCGCCAGCCCAAGCCCGACCCCGGGCGTGCCGTCCGCCTCGTCGCGGCCACCACGGTCGGAACCGATTCCGCAGCTC
>JAQBVH010000744.1 GCA_027623615.1 Planctomycetota bacterium
GGCTCTGTTCATTTCTCCTTGGGGATCATGCGCGCAACCGAGACCTTCTCGGGATCCAGGTACTGCCGCACGTAGCGATTGATCCGCGACGGCCCGACCGCGTCGAGGAACGAGCCCTCGTCGAGCCAGTCCTGGTAGCCGTCGCCGCCGCCGGCGTAGCCGTCGAGGACATCCATCCAGTAGCGCTCGGACCACGCGACCCGGCGCGGTGCGAGGACACGCTCGAGCTCCTCACCCCCGACGCCCTGCTCGACCAGCTCGCGCACGACCTCGAGGCAGGCCTCCTCGACGGCGTCATGGACCTCGGCCGCGGCCGGGACGCTGATGGTGAGCAGGCCGATCTTGGGGAACACCCGGCTCGCGTTCGACTCGACCACCGGGCCATAGGAGAGGCCCAGCTGCTCCCGCACGCGCTGCTCGACCCGCACCTGCAGCACGTCGGCGAGGAGCGTCAACCCCCAGCCCCTCGACGGCACCCGCGCGTCGGTCGTCGGGAAGGCCAGCACGACCGCCGCGTTCGACGCCGCGGGCAGCTCGTAGGTGCGGCGCACGCCGTGGCGCGGCGCCGAGGTGCGCAGGCTGGACACGAAGAGCCGCGGCTGCGCGCGCTCCGGCAGCGCTCCGAAGCGGCGCCCGACGAGGTCGCGCACCTCCTCCGCGTCCCCTCCCCCCCAGACAGCGATTCGCAGCGGCGCCGTCTGGAGCTCAGGCTCGACCCACCCCCGCAGTTCGTCGAGGGTCATCGCGTCCGCCCGGTCGGGGTCGGCCACCACGCCCTTCCCGCCGTCGATCAACAACTCCGGGTAGAAGCGCACGGCGGTTGTGCCCTCGGGGGTGGAGGCGATGTACTCCCAGTCCTCCCGGTAGCGGCTGCGCCAGTCGTCGAAGTCCTCCTGGCGCCACCCGGAGTGCTTCAGGAAGGCAACCAACAGATCCAGCTGCATGACGAGCTCTTCGTGCGCCGCGTTGGCCCGCAGGAGAATGGCGTCCGAGCGGACCTCCAGCTCCACGCTGACATCACGGCCCGAGAACATCCGGTCGAGCTCGTCGGTGGGGTGTCCCTCCAGCCCCAACCGCAGGAGGGTCGCCTCCGCGACGTGGGCGACGTCCCAGCGCTCGACGGGTAGACCGCGCCGTCCGCCGCGCAGGTAGACACCGACCGTCACGCGCTGTCCCTGCTGCGCGGAATGCAGGAGCTCGACCCCGTTGGCATACACAGTCCACGAGAGCTCCGCGTTCTGGTCCTTGTAGGTGCGAAAGACCTCGTAGCTCGCGTCAGGCGGCGTCGGGTGCGCGAACTCCGGCAGCTCCTCCAGGCTGTGCGCTTGCACCGACGCGCGCTGGCTCTCGTTCCAGGCGGCGCGCAGGCCGGCGGCGCTCGGCCCATCCGGGAAGTCCCCGATCAACGCGAGCCTGGTGACGCTGCCCTCACCCTCCCAGAGCTCGAGGAACGACGCCAGGGCACGCGCCGCGTCGACCTCGGCCAGGGCTGCCTCCGAGAGGTCGGTCGTGGAGCTCAGCTCGTAGTCGATGAGCTCGCCCTGGGCCTCGGACAGGATCCAATCCGCAGCCTCATCGAACTGGCGGGTCCGCTCCTCGCGGGTCGCCTGCCCGTAGCCACGCAGGATGTCCGCGGTCGCCGCGCCCACCTCCTCCTCGGAGAACCCGTGCTCGCGCACGGAGCGCAGTGCCTGCTCGACCAGGGCCATGGCCCTGTGCCAACGCTCGTCCTTGGGAGCGACGTCGATCAACACCCCCAGCGCTGGGTAGCCGAGCCCGGGTCCGATGCGGCCGATCGACGCGGCGGAGAGCGTGTCCGGGTGCGCGGCGACCAGGGCGTCGAGTCGCCGGCCGATCGCGGTCAGGGCGACGGCCTCCACCGCCTCGCGGCCGATGCGCTCCCTCGTCAAGTAGACGAAGGGCGCCGGGCGTGCGCGCAGGACGTAGAGCGAGGTCGCCGCGCAGCCCGGATGCTGACTGACCAGGTCCGGGCTCCGGGTCAGGTCGAGATGGCCCTCGTCCGGCGGCCCGGGCGCGGGTCCGTCCGGGGCGGCGAAGTCCGCGAAGGCCTGCTCGATCAGGTCGCTGACGCCGTCCGGGACTCCACCCGCCATGACCAGGGTCATGCGCTCGGGTCGGTACCAGCGCCGGTGGAAGGCTCGCACTGCCTCGATGTCCACGGCGGCTCGAGAGGCCTCGCTGCCGAGGATCGAGACCTGCGCCGAACGCAGACCCGGCATGGACCAGCGCTCGAAGGACTGCGCGGCGTCCGCGTCGGGCCCGCTGCGCTCGCTCTCCTCGGCGTCGACGATCGGGCGCTCGAGGTCGAGGTCCTGTGCGCGCAGCAGCGGCCGGGTCGTCAGCTCCCGCAGGATCTCGAGCGCCTCTCGCACCCGGCGCTCGTTCGCGCGCGGAATGTCGAGCAGGTAGATCGTGTTCCGGTCGGAGGTGAAGGCGTTCAGATCCGGGCCGGAGATCAAGCCGTTCTCGGCAGCCCAGCGGTCCACCCGCTCGGTGCTCCAGTTCTCGGTGCCCCGGAACACCAGGTGCTCGAGCAGGTGCGCAAGGCCGTCCTCCTCCGGACCTTCGTGGAGGCCGCCGACGGCGACGTTGAGCCAGATGCGTGCGCGGTCGTCGCCGATCGTCCGCGCGTAGGCGTAGCGCATGCCGTTCGGCAGCGCGGCGCGGACGGCGGGGTGGGTCCCGAGGTCGCTCTGCTCGTGGGGCCAGGGCTCGGGCTCGACCTGAGCCGGGGCGAGCGGCGCGAGGTGCGGAAGGAGTGCGAGGACGAGGAGCGGGATGCGCATGCAGGTCGCAAGCTAGTGGTGTGATTCACTCTGATGGGGCATTATCGACGGTTCGTACGGGATGCGCTGCAAGGCGCGCCG
>JAQBVH010000745.1 GCA_027623615.1 Planctomycetota bacterium
CATTCTGGGCACGGGACCGAGGCCCTGCAACAGCCCCTCGAGCCACTCGAGGGCTGCGGTCGAATCGGAGACCCCACGGGGGATGACCAGGTGCGCCACCCCGCCCTTCACCCGGCGCAGCTCGCAGTCCAATCCCGCGAAGAGGGTCTCGAAGCCGACCCGATCCGAGTACTGGATCAGGTAGGTGTCGTCCCGGAAGGCTACCTGGGTCAGGTGGTAGGGGTCGAGCAGGGTCTTCAAGCGGAACATGCGCAGGAGGGTCTCCGCCTCGGCCGGGACCCGACCGTAGCGGTCGCGCAGGGACGAGGCCACCCCGTCCGCCTCGTCGGTCGAGTGGGCGTGGGAGAGCTCGCGCAGGACGGCCAGGCGCTCGTCGCCGCTCGGAATCCAGGTCTCGGGCAGGTAGGCGGCCAGACCGAGCTCCAGCTCGACGCCTGCCTCGCGCTCCTCGAGGCGCGGCGCGCTCTTGTCATGCTCCTCGCCCGCCTGCAGCCGCTCGATCGTCAGGCGCAGGAGGCGACAGAACATGTCGTAGCCGACCGCCGCGATGTGACCCGACTGCTCGACGCCGAGTACGTTGCCCGCCCCGCGCAGCTCGAGGTCCTTGATGCTGATGCCGAAGCCGGCGCCGAGGTGACTCATCTCCTCCAACGCCTTCAGGCGCTCCCGAGCGATGTCGCGCAGGGGCTTGTGCCGCTCGACGAGCAGGAAGCACCACGCCGCCTGCGCGCCGCGTCCGACCCGGCCGCGCAGCTGGTGCAGCTCTCCCAACCCGAAGTGGTCCGCGTCGTCGATCAGGATCGTGCCCGCCTCGGGGATGTCGAGACCGTTCTCGATGATCGTGGTGGCGACCAGCACGTCCGCGTCGCCGCGCGTGAAGGTCTCCATCACCGAGCGCAGCTCGCGGCTCCCCATCTGCCCGTGGCCGACCACGTAGGTCGCCTCGGGGACCAGGTCCTTCAGGTGCTTGGCCACTCCGTCGATCGAGGAGACCCGGTTGTGCAGGAAGAAGACCTGCCCGCCCCGGTCGAGCTCGCGGCGGATGACCTCGCTGATCATGGTGTCGTCGTCCCCGTAGGCGACCTTGGTCTCGATCGCCTGGCGACCGGGCGGGGGGACGTTGAGGGACGAGATGTCGCGCAGCCCTGACAGGGACAGGTGCAGGGAGCGAGGGATCGGCGTCGCGGTCAGGGTCAGCACGTCCACGGTCGCGCGCAGCTGCTTGAAGTGTTCCTTGTGGGCGACGCCGAAGCGCTGCTCCTCGTCGATGATCACCAGGCCGAGGTTCTGGAACTTGACGTCCTTCGAGAGGATGCGGTGGGTGCCGATCAGGATGTCCACCACGCCCGTCTGCGTGCCCTCGACGACCTCCTTGGCGGTCTTCCCGGTCACGTAGCGCGAGAGGCCTCCCACGCGCACGGGGAAGTCCGACATGCGCGCGGTGAAGTTGACCAGGTGTTGCTGGGCGAGCACCGTGGTGGGGACGAGCACCGCCACCTGCGCGCCTGCGTTGACCACCCGAAAGGCCGCGCGCATCGCGATCTCGGTCTTTCCGAAGCCCACGTCGCCGCAGAGCATGCGGTCCATCGGGTGCTTCGAGCTCAGGTCTCCAGCGATCTGAACATCAGCTTCGGCCTGGTCCGTCGTGTCCACGTAGGGGAAGGAGCCGAGCATGTCCCCGACCATCTCCGCGTCCCCGACCCAGGGGTCGCGCTCGTTCAAGGTGCGCTTGGCCTGCACTTCGAGCAGGTCGGCGGCCATGTCGAAGAGGCCGCGCTCGACCCGCTCCTTGCGCTTGCGGAAGGCCGTGCCGCCGATCTTGTCCAGGGGCAGCCCGCTCGCGCCCGGGCCGATGTAGCGCTGGACCATGTCCACGCGACTCGACGGCACGTAGAGGCTGACGCCATCGGCGAACGCGAGGTGCAGGTGCTCCTCCTCGCCGCCGCCGCGCGACATGCGCATCAGGCCCTTGAAGCGCGACAGGCCGTGCACGGCGTGCACGACCAGGTCCCCGGGCTTCAGCTCGAAGAAGGACTGGATCGCGCGCACCTTGTGCTGGTGCTTGGGCCTGCCGCGTCGCCGCGTGCCCAGCACGCCCTTGAGCTCGTGGTGGTTGACCACCACCAGGTTCCAGGCGGGGACACGGAAGCCGCGCGAGATCTGACCGCGGCGCACGTCGACCAGGTCCGCGACCTTGGTGCGCGCGAGCTCCTTGCCGAGGAGATGTTCCTCCGCCTCGTTGAGGGCCAGCACGACCACCCTGTCGCCCTTGGCCGCTGCGTCGCGCAGGGCGGCGGGCGCGGCCTGCATCCCGACCTCGAGCCCTTGCACCGAGCGCGTGTCCAGGGACAGGTCCCTGCCCGGCAGGCTCTGCAGCCCTAGCTGGCGCAGGTCGCCGAGACGTTCGCTGACGTGGCGCAGGGCCCTGTCGTGGTCGGGCGAGCGCACGCGCAGACGCTCGGTCTGCTCCTCGAGGCGCAGGGGTTCCACCTCGACGTAGATCGCGCCGCTGGGGATCAGGGAGATCAGCGGCAGGCCGTCCCCGTCGCGCACGCCGCCCGCGTCGGCGGCCAGGCAGACTTCGAGGGTCCTGTGGGTCGCGATCGAGCGTTGATCGGCGGGGTCGAAGGTGCGCAGGGATTCGATCTCGTCCTCGAACAACTCGATGCGCACAGGCTCGTCGGCCGCGAAGGGGAAGAGGTCGAGGATGTCCCCGCGCAGGCTGACCTCGCCCGGGGACTCCGCCAGGGGTTGGCGCTCGTAGCCCTTGCGCACCAGCCGCGAGAGCAGGGCCTCGGCGTCGAGCACCTCACCGACGGCGAAGGTCTCGAACTCCTTCTCGAGGTCCTTGAAGCTCGGGACGGGCTGCAGGATCGAGAGC
>JAQBVH010000746.1 GCA_027623615.1 Planctomycetota bacterium
GCGGCCCAGCGGCGGGTGCCTGCGAACGCTCGCTCGAGGTCGATCCCGTGCAGCAGCGGCAGGGCCTGCAGGAGTCCCTGCGCCCGGTGCGAGCGCAGGGCCGACACCCAGCTCGAGTGGGCGCGCGCCCACTCCTCGCGCAGGTGCTGTTCGTAGCCCGCCGGTCCGCCCCGCAGGAGGAGCACGTCCAGGTCGCGCACGGGTCCAGCCCCGTTGCGCAGCCAGCGCAGATCATCCTCGAGCAGCCGGCGCCCGCCCAGCCGCAGCCAGACCCGCAGGCGTGCAGCGGCCACGCGCACCTGATGCACGCCCTCGGGGTCCTGACCGTCCGCGGACACCCCCAGATGGCGCTGGAGGTGCTCCAACCAGGGGTCACAGGCCAGAAGAATTGGATTCACGCAGTCGAGTATCGGGTTCGCAGGCTGACCGCAGATGTCTTGATGCGAGATTAACGGACCGCTCGTCCCGCGCGAAAACCGAGGACTCGCACAATCGCGCCTCTGCCGGCGCGAGTTGCCTTCGGCTCGCCCCCTCCGCCTTCCGATCCAGACGAGGCCCACATGCTCCATCTCCCCGAGGAGACCGAGAACACGATGCCCGTCGAGCCCCAGGAAGAAGATCTAGAGGACCCCCGGTTGTTCATCAATCGGGAGCTGTCGCTCCTCGAGTTCAACCGACGGGTGCTCGAGCAAGCGCTGGACCCGGGGATCCCGCTGCTCGAGCGGCTCCGCTTCCTGACGATCTCGTCGGCCAACCTGGACGAGTTCTTCGAGATTCGCGCCGCCTCGCACAAGGAGCGCGCGATCTGGAGCGCGGAGGTGGTCGGCCTCGACGGCATGACCTCGACCCAGACCCTCGAGGCGATCAAGTCCTCCGCCACGGAGCTGGTCACCGAACAGTACCGCGTGCTCAACCAGGTGCTCCTGCCCTCGCTCGAGGAGGAGGGCATCCGCCTGCACTCGCGCCCGAGCTGGACCGAGGAGCAGCGCCGCTGGGTGAAGAAGCACTTCCGCTCCGAGGTGCTCCCGGTGCTGACGCCGGTCGGCCTCGACCCGGCACACCCCTTCCCGCGCATCCTCAACAAGTCGCTCAACTTCGTCGTTCAACTCGACGGCAACGACGCGTTCGGCCGCGAGTCGGACCTGGCCGTCGTGCAGGTCCCGCGCGCGCTGCCGCGCATCCTCGAGCTGCCGGCCGAGGTGCGCGCCGGCGAACACGACTACGTGATGCTGTCGTCGGTGATCCACGCGCACATCGGCGAGCTGTTCCCGGGCATGAAGATCATGGCCTGCCACCAGTTCCGCGTGACGCGCAACGGAGACCTGTGGGTCGATGACGAGGAGGTCGACGACATCCTGCAGGCCATCCGCGGCGAGCTCCCGGAGCGCCGCTACTCGGAGGCCGTACGCCTCGAGGTCGCTGTCGAATGCCCCAAGGAGGTCACACGCCTGTTGCTCGCCAAGTTCGAGCTGACCGACGCCGACCTCTACCGTGTCGACGGCCCGGTCAACCTGCACCGCCTGGGCGCCCTCTACGACATCGAACGCCCGCACCTGAAGTATCCGCCCTGCGTGCCCCGCAGCCCGCGGCGCGTCCACCGGGGCGAGAACCTCTTCGAGGCGATCCGCGCCGGCGACATCGTCCTGCACCATCCGTACGAGTCCTTCGTCCCGGTGCTCGAGTTCCTGCGCACCGCGGCCGTCGACCCGGACGTGCTCGCGATCAAGATGACCCTTTATCGCACCGGGCACGGCTCGCCGGTGGTCGAGGCCCTGCTCGAGGCCGCCCGCCAGGGCAAGCAGGTCACGGTGGTCGTCGAGCTGCGCGCGCGCTTCGACGAGGAGCGCAACATCGACCTGGCCATGCGCCTCCAGGAGGTCGGAGCGTCGGTCACCTACGGCGTCGTGGGCTTCAAGACCCACGCCAAGATGCTGATGGTCGTGCGCCGCGAGAAGAAGGGCCTGCGCCGCTACGTGCACCTGGGCACCGGCAACTATCACGCGGAGACGGCGCGCGCCTACACCGACATCGGCCTCTTGACCTGCCGGCCCGAGTACGGCCGCGATGTCGATCGCGTCTTCAACCAGCTCACGGGCGTCGGTGCGGCCGTGGAGATGGAGCGGCTCCTGCAGGCCCCCTTCACCCTGCAGGCGACCCTGCTGCGCCTGCTCGCGGAGGAGGGCGAGCGCGCGCGCGCCGGGGAACCCGCGCGGGTGATCGCCAAGATGAACGCCCTGACGAACAAGGCGGTCATCCAGGGCCTCTACCGCGCTTCACGGGCAGGCGTGAAGATCGACCTGATCGTACGCGGCGCGTGTTGCCTGCGCCCGGGCATCCCCGACCTGAGTGAGAGCATCACCGTGCGCTCGGTGCTGGGCCGCTTCCTGGAGCACAGTCGCCTCTTCTACTTCCTCGCCGGCGGCGATGAGCTCCTGCTCTGCTCGAGCGCGGACTGGATGTCGCGCAACCTCATGCGCCGCGTGGAGACCTGCTTTCCGATCGAGGACCCGGCCATCCGCAAGCGGCTCGTCGAGGAGGACCTCGAGAACTACCTCGAGCCGGGCGTGCGCGCGTGGACCCTGCGCTCGACCGGGAGCTACGACCAGCGCCTCCCCGAGGGCGTCGAGATCGTGGACAGTCATAAGCAGCTGCTCGATCGCATCTGCACGGACGAACGACACCTCGAGGGCGAGGGTGAACTGCACTTCACCTTCGACCAGCGCAAGCCGCCCAAGGGGCGCAAGAACAAGAACAAGAACAAGGGCCTGCGCGACAAGGGCAAGAACAAGGGCAAGCAGAAGTAGGTCCGCGCTCACTCGACCCGCAGCTCGAACCCCAGCGGCGCGAGCACCGTCGCCTCGTCCTCGAGGTCGGCCTGGGT
>JAQBVH010000747.1 GCA_027623615.1 Planctomycetota bacterium
TGCGGTCCGCCCGCCCGGTGGGCGCGGATGGCCGTGAACGGGAGGAAGCGGCGGCGCGGCGCGCGGCCTCCGAAGGCCTGCAGGAACTGGACCTCCTGGTGGATGCCGTCCGGGGTCAGCACGTAGAGCGCGTGGCCGGCGCGGCGCGTGATCACGAAGACCATCGCGCCGAGCAGGACGGCGGTGAGCACGAAGGGGTGCGCGTCCGCCAGCGGCGCGACCTGGAAAGCGGACAGCCCGACGATCACCGTCAGCGCGATCGTCCGGCCCGGGTTTCCGCTGAAGCTGCGGGTGGAGAAGTGGGCGAGGATGTCCGCTGCGAGGGGGAGATCGGGCTCGGGATCCGACCTGGGCGCGGAAGGTTTCCCGCCCGCGCCCGGTCTCGACAAGTCAGCCCTGGCGGCGGACGTAGTCCAGGGCCTTCTGCTCGTAGGCCGGGCTCTTCAGGCCGACGGTCTTCGCCTCGGCCAGGGCGGCCTCGACCTCGAGCCCGCCGTCGAGCACCCGGTGCGCAAGCCAGATGGCGCCGACGCGGTTCGCGGAGCCGCAGTGGAACAGCAGGGGTTTTTCCCCGTCACGCAGGATGGTCCGCAGGTCGTCGAAGACGGCGTCCGTGAGCTCGTCCGGGCCGTTCCAGGGTCGGTGCAGGTAGGTCATGCCGAGCCCCTCGACGACCGCGCGCTCGTTCAGGTCGGGCGTCTCCGCGTCGTGCCGGATGTCGAGGACGGCGCGCACGCCGCCCAGCTGGGCCTGGGCGAAGTCCTCGGCGCTGGGCTGGCTGGCCAGGAAGACGCCGCCGAGGGTGTGCAACCGTTGCACCGAGCCGCATTGGTAGGGCTCGAGGACCTCTGTCGTCGGCGGCGGGTCGTGGTGGACCTGCTCCTTGACTGGGGTCTGCTGACAGGCGGCGGCGAGGGACAGGAGGGCGATGATCTGGATGGTCTGCATGGGTTTACCTCTTGGGTCTGCCCCTGAGAGACACGTCTCCCGCAGAGGTTCCCGAAGAATCTCAACTCGCCGCCGCGGCCAGGATGCGTCTGCGCAGCTCGCCCGGCAGCTCTCCCTCGGCCAGCTCACGGCACAGGTCCATGGTCAGGTCAAGGGTCGCGAACACGTTCGCGCAGCGCTCGCAGATCACGCCCCTTGGAAAATCGAACTCCAGCCCGCGGTCGAGGGTCTCCTGCTTCGCGGCCAACAGGTCGAGGCACACCTGGCGCGGGAAGTTCGGAGCGACGGCGTCCTGGCTTGGCAGGGCCTCGAGCAGCGCACGGCGCAGGGCCAGCCGCGCGCGGTGCAGCCGGGTCTTGACCGTCGCCTGCTTCACACCCAGGACCTCGCCCACCTGCGCCAGGGAGAAGCCCACCAGGGTGTGCAGCACCATGGGCAAGCGCTGGTCCTCGGGCAGGGCGGCGATCGCGGCCTCGACCCGGGCGCGGGCCTCGGCCCCCACCGCCTCGTCCAGCGGCGTGCCCGCCTGCACGGGCAGGAGCGCCATGCGGGTCTCTCCGAAGGGCAGGACCTCGTCGAGCGACTCCTGGCGCGCCGGCTGCCCGGCGCGGAGGCGATGCATGCGCGTGCAGGCCCGCGCGGCGATCGTGTACAGCCAGGTCGAGACCGAGCTGCGCCCGTCGAACTCCGGCCAGCCGCGGTAGGCCGCGAGGAGCACCTCCTGGACCAGGTCCTCGGCTTCATCGCGGCTGCCGCAGAAGCGGGTGCCGAGGGCGAGGAGTCGACCGCCGTGCCGGTCGGCGAGGCGTTCGAGGGCGACGCTGCTCGGGTCGCCCGGGCGCGGATCCTGGTCGGTCATGTCGTGCACGCGTGGGCCAGTGTGGCCGATCCGCGCGGCGCTCGCGAACGGGAGCCTCAGTCCAGGTCCTCACGGGCGTTGCGGTAGCACTGGTTCCACGGGTTCAGCTCGATCGCGCGGTCGAGCGCGGCGCGCTGCTCCTCGACGTCGTCGGCCTCCTCGTACCAGCGCGCGAGGTCCCACCAGGCGCTCGCGTCTCCCGAGCTCTCGACGGCCGGGCGGACGCTCGCGAAGAAGCGCGGCGCGTCCATGTCCAGCAGCTTGCTGGCGGCCTCGCGGTCGGGGTCGCGTGGGTCGCGGGCGATGAGCTGCGCGAGGACGTCGACGGCGCCGCCCGCGTCCTCGGCGTCGACGAGGGCCTCGGCCCAGCGCACCTGGAGCTCGACGTCGTAGGGGTTCGCAAGGGACCAGGCCCCCAGGTAGTCGGCCGCCCGCGCGGGGTCGAGGTCGCCGAGCAGGTCGATCGCGTCCTCGTTCCTGCCGTGCTCGAGGCAGCTCGTGAGGGCCAGGGTCGCCCCCTCTTCGTCGCCGCGCTCCTCGAGCGCGCCGGCGAGGGCCGGCCCCCATGCGGGGTCGGAATCGGCGCGCCGACGTGCGTGCTCCAGCGCGGCCTCGGGGTCGATGCGCTCGTAGAGGTACCAGCCGCGCAGCTCGTCCGCGTCGTCGCTCAGGTAGCGCTGCGCGATCGCGAGGGCTTCCTCCATTCGGCCGGCGAGGACGAGCGTGTGCCCGAGGCTCATCTCCAGGCGCGCATCAGGGCCGACCTCGGCGAGGCGACCCTGGAGGAACGTGCAGAGCGCGTCTGGGTCGGTCGAGCGCAGCCCGTGCAGCGCGTGGCTGTCCCCCGGGTCCTCGTCGAGGCGCGCGCGATAGATCTGGATCGCGCCGGCGATGTCCCCCGCGTCGGCGCGCGCCCGGGCCAGCTCGCGCAGGGTCTGCTCGGGCACCTGGTCGTGGCCCACGATTTCGATCGCCTGCTCCAGGAGACCGACCTCGCGGTAGATCGCGAGCACCTGCTGGGCGAGCCAGCCGCTGTGCTGCTCCTCGTACTGCGCGACCCAACCAGCGTCGATC
>JAQBVH010000748.1 GCA_027623615.1 Planctomycetota bacterium
ATCCTCGAATTCCTCCTCCAGGTAGCTGGCGTTGGATGGCCGCACGATCCACTGAAGCCGGGTCCTGAAGAGACCTACCTTGATGGTGTACTCGACAGGTTCGCAGAAGCCGGGATGAATAGCGAGCCACAGGGCGATCTGCGGATGGGTGAAGATCTCACACTGCGCCGCCCATGGCGGATCGAGGAGCGGTCAAGGGGCGCCAGATGGGCGAATCCGCGGCGGGGTTGAGTCGGGAGCAGAGCCGGATCAGGATGGTGTTGCAAACCCCAACCCCTTCCCGGATGCTCCTGATGCCAGTCTCCCACACCATGACCGCCTCTTCTGCGGTCCTCGCAGCGATCGAGCGCCTTCATGCGCTGCTGAAGCGCGTCGAAGCCAAGGAGGTGACCTTCGGCGAGTACGAGCGGGAGTCGCGCGCCGTGCTGGCGCAGGTGGGTCGCTCGATGGACGCGGTGGCGCTCCAGGGCGAGGACATCGACGAGCCGGTCATCTGGATCGACGGGGTGCGTTGCCGGCGTGTGGGCCGCTGGGAAGCTCCGTACTTGGGCTTCTCGGGTGAGATTCGGGTCGAGCGCAGCCTTTACAGGCCGGATGGCGAGGAGCGGACGCTGTGCCCGCTGGAGCTTTGCGCTGGCATCATCGAGGGCTACTGGACGCCGGCGGCCGCCTCGTTCGCGATGTGGTCGGTGGCGCACTTGACGCCTGCTGAGGCGTCGGAGCTCTTCAGGCGCTCGGGTGGCATGGACCCGTCTCGGAGCACCCTGGATCGGCTTCCGAAGGCTCTGAGTGAGGGCTGGGAAGCCCAGCGCACGCGCTTCGAGGAGTCGGTGCGTGTCGGTGATGAGATACCGGAGAGCGCCGTGGCCGTCGTGGTCTCGCTGGACGGCATCCTGGTTCCGATGAAGGACGGGAAGCGGGAGCAGAAGCGCCAGGCCGCTCGCTCCAACGGGAAGGAGACCCGCGGGCCGGCCGGCTACCGCGAGGCGTCGTGCGGCACGCTCAGCTTCATCGATGCCGAGGGCGAGCGGGTCGGTGAAACCCGGTACCTCGGCCGGATGCCGGAGAAGAACAAGAAGACCCTGAAGGAGTCGCTGGAGGACGAGCTCCTCTCCATCATGGAGCAGCGGCCCGAGCTCAAGGTCGTCGCAGTCGCGGACGGAGCGCGTGACAACTGGACGTGGCTCGAAAGGGCGATGCCCGAGGGCAGCGTCCTGGTGCTGGACTTCTTCCACGCGGCGGAGCACCTCAAGCGCGCCATGGACTGCGCCTACGGCAAGGACAGCCCCGAGACCCTGGCAGAGTTCGCGCGGCTCCGCCTGCTCCTGCGCGACCACCCCGAGGGCGCCCAGAAGGTCATCAACGCCCTCGCGTACCAGCGGAAGAAGTACCCGCGGCGCAAGGCGCTCAAGACCGAACTGACCTACTTCCGGCTCAACAAGCCCAAGATGGCCTACGCCGAGGTGCAGTCCGCCAAGCTCCCCATCGGCTCCGGCATCGTCGAGGCCGCCAACAAGACCCTCGTAACAGTGCGCATGAAGCGGGCCGGCGCCCGCTGGAGCATCAACGGCGGTCAGGGGGTCCTGACCTTCCGCGCCCTCGCCAAAAGTGGCCGCTTCGATCGGGCCTGGGCGCTCGTCGAAGGCACCTACGTCCAGCAAGTCGACCTCAACAAGCCCGCCAAGGTGCTGCCGTTCCGGAGGGTCGCGTGATCGTCAGTGTCAGACCTTCACCCAGTGGATTAGGATGTCCTACGACGGGCACCGTCCTGCGCTAGACTGGCGCGAAACCTGACTATGGGCCCAATCTCGGAACAGCAGACGCCTCCACCTCGACTCGGTCGGTACCGGCTGGTGCGCTGCATCAGCTCGGGTGGCATGGCGCTGGTCTACGAGGCGCGCCGGGAGAGCCTGGCGGGGGTGGCTCCTCGGGTGGCTCTGAAGCTCATCCTGCCGGAGTTCGCGCAGGACCCGACCTTCCAGCAGCTCTTCGTGACCGAGGCTCGGATCGGGTCTCAGCTGCAGCATCAGAACCTGGTCGGGATCCAGGACTTTGATCGCGACGGCCAGCACTTCTACCTGGTCATGGAGTACGTCGACGGCATCACCCTTCGACAGGCCGTGTCCACCTGCCGCCGCAACGGCATCCAGATCCCGCTGGCGGTCGTGGCCGAGCTGGGCCGGCAGGTGGCCGAGGGCCTTCACTTCGCGCACGAGGCCCGGAACGAGGAAGGTCAGCTGCTGCACCTGGTCCACCGCGACGTGAAGCCCAGCAACATCATGCTGAACCCCCAGGGCGTTGCGAAGGTCCTGGACTTCGGCATCAGCAAGGCCCTGACCATCGCGGCGGAGCACAGCGGCACGGTCAAGGGGACCTGGGGCTACATGGCCCCCGAGCAGGCGGCGGCGACCGAGGTGGGGCCCGCGGCCGACCAGTATGGGCTCGCGGCGGTGCTCTACGAGCTCGCGATGCTCACTCCCCTCTTCCCGGAGAAGAAGCCCGCCATCCTGCGGGGCCTGATGGTCGACGACGAGGGCGCCCGGCGCGCCGACCGCCTGTCGGGCGAACACGCTCCCCTGGCCGCTCTGCTGGTACGGGCGCTGCAGCGCGACCCCGCCGCCCGCTTCCGCAGCTGCCGGGAGCTCTCCCAGGCCCTGGCGCGGCTGGTCCCGGACCCGGTGACCGCCCGCGAGCAGCTCGTCTCCTTCTTCGGCACCCTGCAGACCCTGGGAGGTGAGGGCCCCCCTCCAGGTCCTCGCAGCGGTCCGAGCGCGGTCTCCGGTGGCTCCGGGATGACCCTGGACAGCCAACCTCCTTTGGGGCTGCCCGTGGCGGTGGGCAGCGTGCAGCGGGCCTACACGGCCCAGGAGATCCGGGCT
>JAQBVH010000749.1 GCA_027623615.1 Planctomycetota bacterium
GAGGTGGGCGCGCTCGTGGCGCAGCACAGCCTCGAGGCGCCCTGCCCAGTCGCGCTGGACGAGCGCGCGCGGCAACACGATCGAGCCGCGGCTCAGGCCGCAGCAGAAGGGCCGCCTCGAGTCGCCTGACACGAGGACGCGCAGGCTTCGATCGGGCAGGAGCTCATGCACCCAGGCCGGTGCCGGCTTCGCGCGTCGCAGCAGTCGTTGCAGCAGCAGGCTGGCGATCAGGCCGTGGGCACAGAGCAGCAGGGCACCAACCAGGAAGAACGGCGCGAGGCCGATCGGAACGCGGGAGGTGCCCTTCGGGGCTGTCGCGACCGGCTGCGGCGTACGTGCAGAGACGGTTTCCCCGATGAGGCGCTCCTCGAGCGTAGCCTCGGCTCGGCCCTCGACCGGCATGTGGATCGCAGGGATGGGGCGCCAAGGTTGAGGCGTGACTTCGTTGGTCGCGACCTCCACCACCGGCTGCGCCGGTTGCGGCAGCCAGGCCTCGACGAAGTCCGGGCGGGGCAGGGGCGCGAGGACCACCACACCCGCGAGGACCGTGATGGCGAGGGTCAACTCCGCCGTGCGATGGCGCAGGTGCGGAGCGCGCGTGCGCCACACGCCCAGGGCGCCGACTGCGAGCGTCGCGCTCATGGCCAGGGCGAGCTCCACGCCGTGGGTTGCGAGCCAACCGATCACGACCGGCCTCCCTCGGGCTCCACGGCGTCGAGCAGGGCGCGCAGGCGATCGAGCTCCTCGGCAGAGGGGGCCTTCAGTCCGATCGCCCCCTCGACCAGCCGTCCAATCGCCCCCTCGTAGGCGCCACTCAGCACCCGCTCGAGCAGGCCGGCGCGGGTGGCCTCGGGCTCGACGTTGGCCTGGTAGACGAAGGAGCGACCCTCCGTGCGGTGGGTGACCAGCTCCTTCTCGGTCATCGTGCGCAGGAAGGCCTGCACCGTGTTCTGGACGATGGGGAGGCGCTCGCGCAGGTCTTCGTAGACCTGGCGGACGGTCGCCTCGCCCCGGTCCCAGAGGACCTGGAGGATGGCAAGCTCGCGATCGGTGGGGAGGGGGAGGTCGGGCATGGATGCTTCGCTCGTCCTTCTACACTTACCCGACTAAGCGTATGCCCGCAAGCGGGAAACTTGAATCTCCTAAGGGGTGGCCAACGATAGGGTTAGGCCCATGAAGCGCCTCTCGACTGCCTGCCTCGTGGCCCTCACGGCCTGCGCCAGCACGGACCTGGCCAGCGAGCAGCCTTTGAACGCCCCGCTGCGCGTGCTCCTGCTCGGCGACTCGATCTCCCTCGGCTACACCCAGACCGTCATCGACGAGCTGGCCGGCGAGGCCGAGGTCCTGCGCCCGCTCAACGCGAACGGCAAGGGCTACCAGAACTGCTCGGGGACGAACAACGCCGCCGCGCGGCTCGAGGACTGGCTCAGGACGCTCGGCGAGGAGTTCGACGTCATCCATTTCAACTTCGGGCTGCACGACCTGAAGCGGGTCGAACCCGGGACGGGCAAGAACTCGAACGACGCCAGCCATCCGCACCAGGCCGACCCCGAACGCTACGGGCGGCAGCTGCGGGCGATCACCGAGCGGCTGCAGGCGACGGGCGCGCGGCTCGTGTTTGCGCTGACGACACCCGTGCCCGAGGGGGCGGGTGGGCCCTACCGCGCCCCGGCGGACGCCGTGACCTACAACGCGGTCGCGCGGGCGGTGATGACGGACCTCGGCGTGCCGATCAATGACCTCTACGCCTTCGCCCTCGAACGGATCGAGACGATCCAGAAGCCGAAGGACGTGCACTTCTCCAAGGAGGGCTCGGGGGTGCTCGGCCGCGAGGTCGCGCGGGTGATCCGCGCGCGTGCTGGGTGGGAGGCGAAGCCGCGCTGAGCCGTGCAGGTGCCAGGCCTGGTCGACTTGATCCGAGGGGGTGACCGGGTGTCCGGGGCGCATCGCCAGGAAGGCGAAGCGCCGGTACTCGACCAGCACCCGCTCGGCGATTGGCGAGCAGGGGGTCGGTCAGCGTGGGCTCTGGGGTCGGGCGACCGCGGGGCTGGTGGTCGAGGTCGCCACGCGTCGAGAGGGATGCGGTGGCACGGAGGAGCAGCGCTGCCCGTGTCTCAGGACGAAACGTTCTGATCCCTGCACCCGCATCGCGTCAAGGCCACCTTTCGGAGGGGACGAGTTTCAGAGCGGAGAGAGACCTTTCCTTCGCCCCCGCCATCCCCATGAAGATTCAAACCCTCAAGAACGGCTTCTCCCTGCTGGAGCTCGTCGTCGTCGTTTCCGTCCTCGCGATCCTCGCGGGGTTGATCGTGCCCCGCATGGGCAAGGTCTCCGACAAGGCCAAGTTCAGCCGCGCGGCCGCGGACCTGAAGTCCATGCAGCGCTCGATCGAGTTGATGCATCAGGACCTCGGGTTCTACCCGTCGGACGTCGGCTCCAACACCGACCCGGGCCTCAACGATCTCAACCGCGTTCCGACCGCCCACCGCAGCAAGTGGAGCGGGCCCTACCTCGAAGCCTGGCCGAGCACCCACCCCTGGGGCGGCAACTTCGACTACGAGTACTGGAACTACGCCAACTTCAACTTCGACGGTCCCGCTGGCAACGAGGTCCTGATCTCGATGCGTAACGGCATGAACGCCGAGATCATGGACGAGATCGACGCGCGCCTCGACGACGGCAATCGCAACACCGGCATGGTGCGTCACAACGGCAGCAACTGGCTCGGTTACTACGTGGGCGAAGGCCCGAAGTGGTAGAGCGAACGCTCTGACAACAGGAGCCCCGCCGCGCAGTCGCGCAGCGGGGCTCTTCGCGTTCCGGGGTGCGGGTCGACGCGCGGCCCCCAGCCCCGCGCCGACCCTCGGCTCTCCCCG
>JAQBVH010000750.1 GCA_027623615.1 Planctomycetota bacterium
GGCGGCACCGAAGGGGCCGCCTACTCGACCGAGGTCGTGGCGGTCAGGCTCCACCCCTGCCCGTTGGGCCCCGGTCGCAGGCGCAGGTTGTGAATGCGGTAGCCCGCCTCGTCGGTCTCCACCGACCAGAGCAGGTCGTACACGCTCTGGGCGACCCGCGCGGGTTGCACGAGGTTCAGCTCGACCTCCATCCCGTCGCGCCTATCGCGCACGTTGAGGGCCAGCTCACCCAGGTCGATCCCCTCCCGCGAAGCGATCGCACGCAGGTAGGTCATCGGACCGCTGCGCTGCGCCGGCGCCTGGGGCCGCAGGACCTTGCCGCAGGCCAGGCTCGCATCCAGGCCGACCACCTCGACCGTCTGCGGAGTGATCACCTTGGCGCTGACCAGCGCGACATCGCGCACCTCCGGTTGCGCCAGGAGCGCGGTGCGGAACGCCTCGTAGAGCCGGGTCGCCTCGACGGTGCCGTCCGGGTGATGGAAGCGCAGGCCGAGCGAGGCGGCCATGTCCGAGCCACCGCGTCCGGTCGCCGCGTCGAGCCTCAGGAGCTCGAGACGATAGCCCTGGTTGGCCGAGAGCTCGCGCAGCCTGGCGTCGCCGAGCCCGAGCTCGCGCCGCGCCAGACCGGCGTAGGTGCGCGTCGGAATGAACCCGTCGAGCTCGACCCCCTCCCGCTCGAACGCGTCCAGGATGCCGAGGACCAGGTGCAGCCCCTCGAGCGAGGAGGGTCGCACCCGCGGCCCCCGTGCCCGCAGATCCTGGAACTCCGTGAGCCGCGCCGACCAGCTCCAGGCATCCGCCAACGGGGTCTCCTCGGACGCCGTGTCGCCGGGCGCCTCGAGTTGCAGTGAGCCCAGGCTGAGGCCCGCCGCGCTGGCCTCGACCGCCCGCAGGAAGCGCTGCACCCGCGTCGCGGACCCGGTGGCTGCCTGCATGGCGCGCAGCTCGATCGCGCGCTCCGGCCCGTGGGCTCCTGCCTGCCACCCACCGGGCGTGAACCGAATGCCGCGCAGGGGCTCGGGCTGCTGCGCCAGAACACGCAGCGCATGTTCGATGGAGTAGTAGGCGGCGCCCTCGTCGCGCGCGGGATGCGGACGTGCGCCGAGGTCGAGCACGAGGTTCATGCGCGACGTCATCACGCCGTGCTCCTGGGGCAGCGACCAGGTCGTCGGGCGCTGCAGCTCGCCTTCGAGCTCGGGCTGCGCCGACCAGCGCGCGAGCACATCCTCGAGCAGGAGCGCGCCAGCGACCGGATCGGCTCCCCGCAGCGCGAGCTGGAACCCCACCTGGAAGCGGCCGGCCTCGACACGACTCGCGTCGAAGCCACGGACCTCGATCGCGGTCGCGCCCTCGGGCAGGGGCGGTAGGCGCTCGGGGGTCACCGGCGCCGGCCCGCTCAGGACCCGTGCTCCCGGAACGTGGATGCCGGTGACCTGCACCTCGCAGCGCTCTGCGCTGGCCGCGAAGAGGTGCATCGCGAAGGCCCAGACCTCGAGGGCGGAGGCTTCCGAGCGCGATCCATCCGCAGCCGGCGCGGGTTCCTAGACGTGCGTGATTGCGGGGGCGGCGAGCAGGACGAGGGCGGCGAGGGTGCGCATGGGAACTCCAGGATCAACCGAGGACGTGGACGCACGGACGCCCAAGCTGCGGCCCCCTTCCCGCTGTGCGCCGGAACTCTTGCGCCCGCCCCGCGGTGCCTGCCGTGCAGGCCACACGGCGCGGGAGCGGCTCAACCCGCCCCGCGTCCCGTCAGCGACCGCCCCCCTCGCCTGGCTGCCCGTGACGCACGCGGCGCAGCTGGTCCGTGCTCTCGAGCATGCGCTCGAGCTTGCGACGGTCGCCGCGGGAGATCGCCGGGTCGGCGGCCATGAAGGTGCGCAGGACCTCCTCGGCGGTGTCGAGCTCGTCCCCGTCCCAGCAGGACTTGGCGTAGGCCTCGACCACCTGCAGGAGCTGCGGCGCCATGCGGTACAGCTCGGCGTGGAAGCGATGCAGCTCCTCGGGCGCGAGCAGACGCGAGCTCTCCGCGGGCTGATCGTCCACGTAGCCCGTCAGCATGTGCAGGAAGTTGCGCGCCCAGGAGGCGGGCGGGTCCTGGGCCAGGTCGACGAGTCGCGCCTGGGTCGCCAGGGCCTCGTCGTGTCGCCCGAGCTCGAGCTCGAGCCGCAAGCACGCGAGCAGGTGCGCGAGCCGCGGGTCCTGCCCGGGCAGCACGGCGAAGTTGCGCAGGAAACCCCAGGTCACGCTGCGTCGCGCGCGCGGCTCGCTGGACTGCACCTGAGGCACGAGCCACAGGTCGCGCTCTGCCTCCGGCGGCGGCGCGTCGACCCCGTCGAGGATGGCGATCACCCCGCGGCACGCGGTCAGGGCCTCGTCACGCTGTCCGCTGCGCTCCTCATAGATCGCGCGCATGCGCATCACGCTCAGGTCGTTGCCGAGCACGGGCGCGGCCAGCGCCCAGGTCGCGAGGGCTGCCTTGGGGTCGTCGTTCCACTCGTGCAGCTCCCCGAGCTTGACGGCCAGGTCGTGCAGCTCACGCGCCGCGCTCCACCAGGCGGCGTCCCGCGCGCCGGCCGGCATGGTTGCCATGCGCTCGCGCAGTCGGCTCTGGTAGTGACCCACGAGCTCACCCCGAAGCTCCTTGGCGCGCGCCACGTCGCGAGCCAGGCCGTGCCGGCGCAGGTCCCGCAGGAGGTCGAAGGCGGTCACCCCCTGACCGGCCGCGCGGTAGTGCTGGCCCAGGCCCCCGAACAGGTCCTTGGACGCGTTGGTGGCCTCGAGGGCCGCGGCGCACTCTGCCTGTTCTTCGAGCGCGCGCACGATCCCGTCGAGGCGCTGGGCCCAGGCCCGGGCGAGGTCCTCGAACTGACAG
>JAQBVH010000751.1 GCA_027623615.1 Planctomycetota bacterium
AGCTCAGAAAATCGCGCGGCTGCAGACCCGGCGGGTAGAACGGCCCGACCCAGCCCTTCTCCCCCCAGGACGAGGTTCCCAAGCGCAGCCGCCCACCCATCAGCTGCCCAAGCCCGCGAGCAGGGCCTCCACCTGGGCCACACCGTCCGGCCAGATCTGGCGCAGGCCGACCTCGTGCATGATGGCCAGGCACCGCTCGAAGCTGGCGCGCGCGAGCTCCGCATCGGCACGGGCGATTGCCAGCTCTCCCAGCTCCCACAGGCTGTAGGCCACCCACTCGTGGTTCGCCCTGCCTGGCTCCCTCGTCTGGCGCTCCTCCGCGCGCCTCAAGACGTCCTGCTGGCTCGCCCAGGCGCGATCGAGCTGACCATTGAGGCGCAGTGCCCTCGCGAGGGCCCAGTCCGCCAGCAAGACCTCCCGCTCGCCCCCGGTGCGGGCGTGGAAGTGCCGCGCCTGCTCGTAGGCCTCGAGCATCTCCGGGTAGCGCTCCAGGCCATCCAGAGCCATGCCGAGGTTGTTCCACAGGACAGCCTGCCAGCGCTCTTCACCGGCGTCCCGGGCTGCGGCGAGCCCCTTGCGGCCCCAGGTCACCTGATCTTCGCCCGTCGCCACGATCGCCGCGTGGTGGGCGGCGTCGATGGCCATCTGGAGCATCCCTCGCTCACGGCAGTAGGCGTAGAGCTCGCTGAAGGTCTCTGCGGCCGATTCACGGTCTCCTCGCGCCCGCTGAAAGATACCCAGGACCACCTGGTAGCGGGCCCAGCCACGGGCTTCGGTCGGCGTGGCCAGCTCCCGGGCGCGCTCGAGCCAGAACTCCCCCTGGGGCAGGTTGCGCTCGATCGAGTAGCAGCGGGCCACCATCGCGCAGGCCTCGACCTCCACCCGCGCGTCCCCCTGGCGGTCCGCCTCGTACGCCACGAGTTGAAAGCCGTCCCGCGCTCGCTCGTACTTGCGCGCCTGGAACAGGGCCATCGTCTCGTCGAAGAATGCAGCCGCGGGACGATCGGGCGTCGCCATGCGAGGCGCGGGGGGCGTCGAACAGCCCAGGAGAGCGGCCAGGATCAGGGGGGCTCGGAATCCCATGCGGGGATCCTACTCACCGGCGCGGATCCAACGCACGCCCCGTTCGGAGGGGCCAGGGAGGCCTCCGGGTCTCCGAACGGGCCCCACGGGGCGACAGGGCGTCCCAGCCCGGGACCCTGGCTCTTTTCTGGAGTTCGGCTCGATTTCGACGAGCCCATCTCTCGAAGCGAGACGAACCCACCCAGAGAGGTTCCCCCAATGAAACCCAAGGTTCTCCTTCTTCCCGACGACCCCGCCCTCCGCCTCCGTCTTGCCCCTCAATTCGAGGGCATGGAGGTGCGGACCATCCGCGATGAGCACGATGCTCGCCACGTTCTCGACGCCTGGCGCGTCGAGGACGACAGCTCCGGCGAGGACGGTCCCCCCTGGACCCGCGCCGGTGAAATCGTGCCTTTCGAGGAATGCGAGCGTCGAATCCTGCTCAATGCCCTGATCAGCACCGGCTGGAACGTGAAACAAGCCGCTCAGCGACTTGGAATCGGACGCGCGACGTTGTATCGCAAGATCGATCGTTACGATCTACGCGGACGCAACGCCGGGTGACTTGGGTGATCCCGGGCCGCTGCGCCCGGATCCCCCATGGCCACTCCGACTGTTAAAGAATCTCCGATCCGCGTCCGTCTCTCCGGCCTGGCCGATCTGGCCCCTGCCGACCTGGACGAGGTCGATTTCCACGCCTGGCTCACCGCGCCGATCGCGGGTGAGCCGCTGTACAAGCGCACGCTGCAGGTCCTCCTGCCCCTACGGATCGCCGAGCTCGTCCTCGAGCCCGGCCCCGTTGGGGAGGCGGTCCTGCGACTGTTCGAACAGCGTCCCATCTACAACCTGAAGGCTCGCATGGCTCCGACGGCCCATGCGACGTCACCGGAGAACATGGCCACCCTAGTCGTGCCGGTCGGCGGTCTGCTCGAGGCCGACCTGGCCGGGCTACAGGCCCGCGGCGAAGCCGGAGTGCGCATCGAGCGCACTCCGGTCAGCTTGCCCCTGCAAGAGGGACGTCGGGCGGAGATCGTGTACCTGCCGCCTGGACACTCCGCCGAGGAGATCAACCCTGGCGAGCCCGCCCTCGACGAGTACACCTACGTCCCACCGATCCTGCGCGCGACGAACCACTCGGTGGCCCTGCGCGAGACTGCGCAGCGGGCCCTCGAGAACGACCTGCAGGCTTTCCCGCCGGTCGGCGAGTGGCGCGAAGACCTGTTGTTGGGCAACGGCGCCGAGGTGCACCCCTCCGTGCGCGTCATCGGCAAGGCCGCCGTCGGCGCGGGGAGCGTCGTCGGCCCCGCGGTCGTCCTGGGTCACGGCGCGATGGTCGGCGAGGGCTGCAAGATCGGGAGCGGGGCCCACTTGACCCACGCGATGGTCCTTGACGGAACCGAGGTCACGGCCGATTCGCGTCTGCTCGGACTGGTCCACCTGCCCAGCGGCCGCGAGGTCTGAACGCGGGGCCGCCCCGCCGCGAGTGATGGCGGCCCCCGATTCTTGCTACCTCCGCGTCCCGCGCCCGGTACAGGGTGCTGTGAACCCCAGGCCCAGCGAGCGGGCGAACGCACCGAGCGAGGTGGCGGGCCGCTTCGCGGACCAGCTGAGTTCGGCGCGCAGCGCCCTGCGCGGCTACGCCCGCGCCCTCGCGGCCGGCCAGGGGTCCGTGGACCCCGACGACGCCGTGCAAGAAGCCCTCACTCGAGCCTGGACCCGCCGCGCCTCCTTCGACATGGAGCGCCCGCTCCTGCCGTGGCTGAAGCGCATCGCCCTGCGGGCCTTCCTCGACCTGCGGCGTCGTCC
>JAQBVH010000752.1 GCA_027623615.1 Planctomycetota bacterium
TGCCCCTCGCCGTCGGGGCAGCGCGGCCCGCGCCGACGGCCGGCGCCGTGCGCGTGCCGCTCCTGACGCCGCTCCTGATGCCCTCCCTGACGGCGCGCACCAGCTCCGGCGGGCGCGAGAGCGAGGTGCGCTTCTTCGGCGTCGACCCGGGGCTCCAGGGCAAGGGCACCGGGCGTCCGATCGTGATGACGCTCTTCTCCCACACCTGCGCTCCGTGCGCACGTGACCTGGCCAAGCTGGCGGCGGCCGCGGACGATTTCCAGACGGCCGAGGTCGATCTGGTCGCGCTCTCCGTCGACCCGGCCAGCGAGGCCAGCCGCGTCGAGGCCTTCCTCGAGCGCAGCGGCTTCCCAGGCACCGTCGGTCGTGCAACACAGGAGAGCCTGCTGGTCCTGCACACCCTGCAAGCGCTCTTGCTCGACAGGGACGCGCGCTTGCCGGTCCCCGCGACCTTCCTGATCGATCACCTGGGCCAGCTCCAGGTGATGTACCTGGGCGAGATCGACCCTGCGCAGCTGTTCGCGGACCTGCGCCTGATTCCCGTGGCGGACCTCGCGCGGCGCGAGGCAGCGGCGGTGCCCTTCATCGGTCGCGGCCTCGTCCCTTCGAGCCGCACTCCCAAGACCGAACTTGAGTGGCTCGAGCGGGGCATGCGTCGTCGCGGCCTGACGCTCGTCGCCCAGGAACTGGCCGTCGGCTTGATCGAGACGCGCCAGGTCGACGAGGCCATGCTCCAGCTCGAGTACGGCATGGCGCGCCTGCGCCAGAGCCGACTCGAGGAGGCGGAGCGCCACTTCTACCGCTGTACGCAGCTCGACCCGACCGCGGCGGACGCCTGGAAGGGCCTCGGCTACTGCCTTCACCGGCGCGAGGAGCTCGAATTGGCCCGCGACGCCTACCGGCAGGCCGCGAGTCTGGACCCCGACGACGAGCGCAACCGCTTCAACCTCGGCATGGTGCACCACGCACTCGGGGAGGACGCAGAGGCTGAGCAGATCCGGCGCTGGTTCCGCGCTCGCCGTAGTGAGCTGCTGGCGGAGTACGAGGAGCGCCTGGCGGACGACTAGCGTTCGCTGGTGTCCGCCGACTCCCAGCGCTCGCCGATGAAGCGCGAGCGTTGATGGCTCGTCGCTGGCTCGACCGAGAGCCTGCGGCCGGCGACCGAGGCGCCGTTCAGGCTCTCCATGGCCGCAGCCGCGGCGTGCTCGTCCTCGAGCTCCACGTAGCCGAAGCCGCGCCGCCGGCCTGTGACCGGATCGCGCACGAGCTTGACCGCCCGCGGCGCGTGGCCGGCAGCGGAGAACGCCTCGCGGATGTCGTCCGAGCTGGTTTGGGGACCCAGGTTGCCGATGTAGACGAGCGCAGCCATGTCCTGAACCCTACCCGGGGCTGGGGAAGGGTCAAGCGGGTTGCGGCGGTCGTCGGCAGGCTTTCCCAGGGCGGGATCGAAGGGCTGCGGATGGCGGTCGTAAGGCGCCTCGCGTTTAGACTGGGCGCCCCGCATGACCTCCACGACCGAAGCCGACCACGACGGGCGCCTGACCGAGCGCCTGCCCGACCTGCTGCGCGGTCTGCACGGAGCGCTGCGGGAGCACCCCGCGCCGTACGAGCAATCCGTCGAGCAGGCGCCCGAGGGCCTGCGCCGGGTGGTCGAGCGCCTGGAGCGGGACCTCTTGCCTCGCACCGCGGGCGGGGTGAGCCACCTGGTGGTCGGCATCGTCGGGCCCAACAACGCCGGCAAGTCCGCCCTCTTCAACGCCCTGGTCGGCGCCTGCATCTCGCCCTCCCTGGCGACCGGAGGAGCGACCAAGCGGCTGGTGGGTGCGGCCCACCCGGACCTGGTCGAGCGCTTCGAGAACGAGGAGAGCCTCGCGCGCTTCACCCTGCGCCGCGCCACCCCGGGACCTGACGGGGTCGCCCTGGCCCTCGAGTCCCCGGAGGCAGCGGCCGAGCTGGTGCTCGTCCCGACACTCGAGCTCGAGGACGGCATCCTGCTCGTGGACGCGCCCGACTTCGACTCGATCAACGAGCGCAACCGGGCCACGGCCGAGGCCCTGCTGCGGGTGACCGACCTGGCGCTGGTCGTGGTCACGCGCCACACCTATCAGAATCGGGACGTGGTCGCCTTCCTCGAGGAGTGGCTGGCCCACGGCCGCCCCTGGCTGTGCGTCTACAACGAGGCCCTCTCCCCCGAGCTGACCAGCGCGCACGTCGCGAAGCTCGCAGACGATGTGGGTGCCCCGCCGGTGGCGACCTTCGCCGCGCCCTTCGACCTGGCGGTGGCCGAGGGGCGCGCGCCCCTGAACCCACGCCGACTCGCAGGTGAGGACGTCGCCCTCGCGGCCTGGCTCTTCGACCACACGCAGAAGGTCGACCTCAAGACCGAAGCCCTGGCCGCCAGCCTCGGGCAGCTGCGCGACGAGCTCACTGCCGCCCACACCTCCGCGGTGCGTGCGCGCGACGGAGCGGCAGCGATCCAGGACGTGGCTCGGGAGCAAGCGCTCAGGCTCGGCAAGCGCGTCGCCAGCGCAGCCATGCCGATGGGGCCCTTCCTCGAGGCCTTTCGTGCGGTGCTCGACCGGCGTCCGAACCTGTTGCAGCGCGGGCTGCGCGGCACCCTGCGCAAGGGGCGCGCCCTGGTCGTGGGCACGGTCAACAAGGTGCGCGGCGCGCGCGCGAGCACGCCGCCTGCGGATCCGGACGCGAAGCTGGTCGATCATGAACGGGAGGCCCTCGCGCCCGCGTGGCCGCCCTTCTTCGAGCTGCTGGCGACCGAGTTGCCCGAGCGCGCCGCCGGGGCCGGAGACGTGGCGTTGGCCGCGCTCGTCGCGGCCGACCTGGCTCCGGCGCAGCTCGGACCCGCGGG
>JAQBVH010000753.1 GCA_027623615.1 Planctomycetota bacterium
ACAACACCCACGCCTACGAAGGAGGCGTAGGCGGCCCCAACGGGGTCGCCTCTAGCGGCGAGAGTCCGAAGCTCGGAGCAATTGTTCGAGCCGCTTGCGTGTGGTGGCAAGGCGACAGGTTCCGTCCGTAGCCGCTGCGCGACTCACGGGTTCCGCCAACGCCGCCACCGCGCGAAAGCGGCCGAACAAGTGTGCCGAACTTCGGACTCGCACCACTAGATCACCTCGAGCTCGTCCCGATCGGGCAGCATCGGGAACGGCGCCGTCGGCAGCGCCTGGTACCAGAACGTCGTCGCCGCCAGGTCGTCCTTGCGCAACAGGTAGCGCGTCGCCCCCAGACGCCAACCGAGGCACTGCACCGTCACGCGCAGGTCCTCCGCGAAGCGGATCGGGTCCATCACGTGGAAGCGGTACAGGCCGAAGCGTTGCTGCGAGCGGTAGAGCCCGTTGGGGCGCAGCACCTGCGGCATGCCCAGGAACGGCGCGCTGAACTCGGTGTACTGACCGTTCGCCTCGAAGTTGTAGGAGCCGCCGAAGTAGTCCTCCGTGCCCGTGCCGCACAGCGTCGGGTACTCGCCGTCCCCGTCGAGGTAGAACTTGAACTCGCCCTCGCCCCACCAGCCAGCCTCGTGCACGCCCCAGGCCAGGTAGGTGCCCACGTACTGGCCGCGGCCGCGCACGCCGTCGAGCAGGGTGAAGACCTCGCCCTTGGGTAGCGGGTTCGTGCGCCGGAACTGGGCGTGGAAGTAGGCCGCGTCGTCCGGGACCTCGCACTCGGCGTAGTCGAGCTGGTAGAAGGCCGTCTGCCGCTCGTCGGAGAGGTTCTCGAGGGTCACCCGACAGCGACCGCGGAACGGCATCTCCCAGTAGCAGTTGAACGCCGAGCCCGGGTTAACGTTCACGGGCAATGCGTTGACCTGCGCGTACTCGCCCCAGCCCGAGCAGAAGAAGTCGCCGGCGGGCACCTCGATCGAGGGCTGCTCCTGGCCGTCCCAGTACACGCGCAGGATCCAGAAGCGCCACGGACCGGTCAGGGTCAGCCATACGTGCTGGAGCACACCCGGCCCTGCGATGTCGGCGATCGTCAGCGTCGCGCCAGCCTCGACGTGATCGCAGGGCGAGATCTTCCAACCCCTGCCGAGGTCCCGCGCGGCGTCCGCGCCGACCCCCTCGGTCGCCATGCCGCCTGCGCCCTTGGCGCCGGTGCGGTTCTCCGCGGTGATCGAGCGCGTGCGCGCGTCAGCGAGGCGGGACAGGTTCCCGAGCCCGACGCCGAGTCCGTTCCAGGTGGGGTTCGTCATGGTCCTTGCTCGAGGGCCAGGCTGAGCGCCTCGGGCGGCGCGCCGATCGGGAGGACGCGCACCTCGCCCAGGTAGGGCTGCGCCTCGGGCGCGTCGTAGCCGCGCTTGGGCGCGACGAAGGTCAGGGTTCGAGCGGCGCGGATGGTCGCGGCGGCCGGCGCGCCCGTGTCGGCGTCGAGGCCCGAGGGCACGTCGATCGCCACGCAGGGCGCCGCGAGCTCGTTCCAGCCGTCGATCAAGCGATCGAACGGCGCGCGCACCTCACCCTGGAAGCCTGTTCCGAACAGGGCGTCGACGGTGAGGTCGACCGGGCCGAGCGAGGCGAGCGCGGCCTCGATCGCTCGCTGCGTGTCGACCGGGACGACCTCGAGCCCCATCGCGTCGACGATCGCCCGGTTGACGCGGCCGTCCCCGCGCGTGCGCGCAGCGTCATGGGTCGCGAAGCAGCGCACGACATGTCCACGGTTGCTCAGCTGGCGGGCGATCACGTACCCATCACCCCCGTTGTGCCCGCCTCCACACAGGACCGCGACCCTGCCTCGCTCGGGCAGGTCCGCCGCCAGGTCGAGGGCCGCCAGCAAGCCCGCGTTCTCCATCAGCACGAGACCGCTGATCCCGAAGCGCTCCTCGGCCAGCCGGTCGACCCGGCGCGACTGTTCGCGGGTCAGCGAGGTCATCGACGACGATGGAACAGGAGATAGTCGCCCTGTGCCCGCTCGGGCCCGGCCAACAGATCGGGCTCGAGGCCGGTCGAGCCGGACACGCTGAAGCGCTCGATCGGATACCAGGCGCGCGAGAGCTCCCCCGACGAGCGCAGGGCCTCGAGCTTGCCGCGGGTCGTGGGCAGGAGCAGGTAGCGCACCTTCACGTCCGAGCCCTCGTGGATCGCCCGCAGCTCGGCCAACCGTTCGAGGCCCTGGAGCTGGAGGACGAGGTCCTGGTCGCCGGTCGCGGCGGGCTGCACGACCGCCCCGGTGAACCAGCCCACCATGCCCACCTCGTCCGCGAGCAGTTGATTGTCGATCGTGCCCAGCCCGGCCCCGTCCGCCCAGGCGGCCAGCGGTCCCCAGACGTGCTCCGCGAGGCGAGGTCCCTCCCGCGGCACGAGCGCGAACCCGGTGACGAGCAACACACCGGCTGCGCCCGCGACCAGCGCGCGGCTCGTCGCGAGGCTGCGCTTCAGCCACGGCTCGAGGGCGACGCCGGCCGCGGGCAGGAGGGCCACCAGCGGCAGGTAGCCGGCGCGCGCCTGCAAGCTGCGCCCGGTCAGGAGCCACGGGACCGCCGCGAGCAGCCCCACCAGGAGCAGCGGGCGCAGCCCGATCAGCTCCTCGCTCCGTCGGCGGAGTCCGAGAACGGCGAGCGGAACGAGGACCAGGGCAGCGCTGCCCGGCAGGGCCGGGCCCCAGAGCGGCACCCCGTCGATCAGGGGCGCGGGGCGCCAGGTCCCGAGGCTGGCCTGCATCAAGAGCACCGCGGGAACGAGCACCAACAGGAAGCCGAAGGCCTCGAGCCCGATGCGACCCACCGTTCTTCTCCAGGCCATCCA
>JAQBVH010000754.1 GCA_027623615.1 Planctomycetota bacterium
GACGGGGGCTGGTGTTTGGGTGGGAGGACGGTGCCGCACGACTTCTTCCCACCCGCGTCCGCGCCAGCTCTCACTCTGTCCGGCTAGCGCGCGGGTGGGCAGAAGTCGTGCGGGACCGTACTCCCACCCGGAGTAGCCATGGGCCGCCCAGCCTGGCATCCTCTGCGGCCCTCCGCTCGGACGTCCATCCGGGCCGGCCCCAGGAGACCCACGTGCTCGACCTCAAGTTCATCCGTCAGAACCCGGACCTGGTGAAGGCCGGCGCTGCCAAGAAGCGCATGACCTGCGACGTCGACC
This sequence comes from Planctomycetota bacterium, assembly GCA_027623615.1. GTDB lineage: Bacteria > Planctomycetota > UBA1135 > UBA1135 > JALWOP01. The sequence continues at coordinate 298 of JAQBVH010000754.1, forward strand.
GCATCCTCGACCTCGACGAGCGCAAGCGCGCCCTCGGCCAGCGCGTCGACGAGATGCGCTCGGTGCAGAAGGGCGCCGGCAAGGCGATCGCCCAGGCCGCTGCGGAGGAACGCCCGGCCTTGGCGGAGGCACAGAAGACCCTGAAGGCGGACCTCAAGGGCGCTGAGGAAGAGCAGAAGTCCATCGACGAGGAGCTGCACGGATTGCTCCTGCTCGTCCCCAACGTTCCGGCGGACGAGGTGCCGGACGGCGCGGACGACGGCGACAACGTCGAGCTGCGCAAGGTGGGGGAGCCGACCAGCTTCGACTTCGAGCCAAAGAGCCACCTCGAGCTCGGGGAGCAGCACGACTGGCTCGACATCGAGCGCGGCGCGCGCCTCGCGGGCTCGCGCAACTACGTGCTCAAGGGAGAGCTGTCCCTGCTCGAGGGCGCGGTGATGCGCTTCGCCCTCGACCTGATGGTCTCGAAGGGCTTCACGCCCCTGTCCGTGCCGACCCTGGTGCGCACCGAGACGATGGTCGGCACGGGCTACTTCCCGGGCGGCGAGGATCAGGCCTACAGGTGCGACGAGCGCGACGAGCTGTGCCTGGTGGGCACGGCCGAGGTGCCGATCACGGCCCTGCACCAGGACGAGATCCTGGACGGGGCCAGCCTGCCGCGGAAGTTCGTGGCCCTGTCCTCCTGCTACCGGCGCGAGGCGGGCACCTACGGCAAGGACACCAAGGGCTTGTACCGGGTGCACCAGTTCCAGAAGGTCGAGCAGGTCATCCTCGACGTGGCGGACGATGCGAACAGCCTCGCGCAGCACCACGCGATCCTGGGCAACGCCGAGGAGCTCCTGCAGGCCCTCGAGCTGCCCTACCGCGTCGTCAATGTCTGCGGCGGCGACCTGGGCCAGCCCCAGATTCAGAAGTTCGACATCGAGACCTGGATGCCCTCCCGCGGGAGCTACGGCGAGACCCACTCGGCCTCGCGCTTCCACGACTTCCAGGCGCGCCGCCTGAACCTGCGCTACCGCGGCGCGGACGGCAAGGTGCGCCACTGCCACACGCTGAACAACACGGTGGCTGCCTCGACGCGCATGCTGATCGCGCTCCTCGAGAACCACCAGCAGGCGGACGGGAGCGTGCACGTGCCGGAGCCGCTGCGGCCCTACCTGGGCGGACGCGAGAGCCTCGGGAACTGAACAACCGAGTCCAACCGTACGGAGTCAGACGCCCGTTGGTGTTCCCATCGCCAAGAAGTACCCGAGCAGCCCTGAGCCCGAGCCCTCTGGTGCGGCACTTCTTGGTGGGCGGGCAGCCACCAGGCGTCTGACTCCGTGCGGTGATCAGCCGCCGCCACCGCCCTCGGTCCGCTCACCCTGGATGTCGCCGCGGCCGCCTCCTCCGCCGCCGCCTCCGCCGAAGCCGCCGCCACCAGCGCCACCGACTTCGGTCTCGTCGACGTCATCCCCGCCCGGTTCCGTGCTCGGGTCGCCGCCCGTGCTGCCGGTTCCGGTGGGGATCACGAAGCGCGGTATGTCGGCCTCCTGGGCGAAGCGCAGCTCCTCGGGGAAGCTGATGATCCGCTCGTAGGTGCGCAGCTGCTTCGTGTACAGCAAGGTCTCGCGCAGCAGGCGCGGTTCGAGCTCGATCTCGAGGGTCACGCGGATGAACGCAGGGAGGCCAAGGATGTCCTCGTCGCTCTCGTCCAGGCCCCAGTCATCGAGCGGGTCGAGCTCGTCCTCGGGGCCGCGCAACGCGAAGACCTCGATGTTGAAGTTCCGCACCCGGTCGTTGAGGAAGATGTAGCGACCGTCCGAGTGCGGGTCGTCGTCGATGCCGAAACCCTCCCGGCGGTAGAGCTCGAGGAAGTCCTGGTCCAGGGGGTTCGAGCGCAGGCAGTAGCCCACCTCGTTGATGTCGGCCCGCAGGAAGTCGCCGCCGTCCTCGTACTCGACCAAGGAGTTGGTGGTGGAGATGAAGTCGATGCGGTCCGCATCGGCGCCCCCGATCACGTTGTCCTCGACCCTGAAGTGGTCGATGCGCGGGAAGCCGGTGACGTAGGCCCCGCGCAGGTCGCGCTCGATCATGTCCAGGATGGCCGGGCCGGCGAGGTACTGCTCCTGCTCGTTGTGCACCAGGTCGCGCGCGAAGCGGACCGAGGTGAGCATCTGGGTCACGGCGGTCATCATCAGCCCCATGATCGCGATGGTGACGAGCACCTCGACCATCGTGAAGCCGGCCTGGTTGGTCTTGCGCGTCCTACTCTCCACCGCCTTCACCTCCCTTTGATCCGCCCGGGCCACCCGCTGGGCTCGCGCTGCCACCCTCCTCCTCTTCATCCTCACCGTAGACCTGCTCCCAACGGATCCAGCGTTCGAACTCGATGTCGTTGGAGAACTCCTGGTACCTGGTGAAGGTGACCCGGATGCGCACCTTCTCGAAGGGCTCGGTGGCTTCCTCCTCCTCTTCGGTGTCGCTGCTGCTCTCCGACGCCTTGTCGCGCTCGATCTCGTCCCGGTGGGCCCAGTTGTCGAACGGCTTGTCGTAGTCGTCACGATCGCTG
>JAQBVH010000755.1 GCA_027623615.1 Planctomycetota bacterium
TGGGCCCCCGCCTCGTTCCAGCTCACGCTGTGGCTGCCCGGGCCCTCGGTCAGGCGCACGAAGCCCTGGCCGTCGAGGCCGACGCGGTACTGGTTGGCGCTCGTCGCGCCGCCCTCGGAGGCCTGGAACGTGACGCTGCCCTGCTCCTCGTCGACGGAGACGAAGCGGCGCACGGACCAATCCCCTGCGGTGACCGCGTTCTTGAGCTTGCCGTCCTTGCCGTAGTGGTAGACGTGCTCCTTGCCGGTGCGCGCGCTGGTCCACAGGAAGCTGTCGTCGTCGAGGTAGCGCGGCAGGGAGGGGCGCTCGGTCCAGGTCTTCGACTCCTCGCGGATGAGGGTCTCGACCTTGCCAGTCGCGGGGTCGTACAGGTTCACGTCGCACCAGGTCTGGATGCGGTCCTGGACCATGAACAGGCAGCGGCCATCGTGGTGCCAGCCGACGCGCACGATCAGGAATTCGCCGCCCTGCTCGTACTTCGCGAGGTCGGCCCACTTCACCTCGCCGGTCGCCGTCTGGGCGATGCCCAGCTTGACGGTCGGGTTCGGGTCGCCGGCCTTGGGGTAGTTGGTGACCTCGCCCTTGACGCGGAAGGTCCCGTCCTCGACGTGGTCGACGACGGTGAAGGAGTGCACGGGCTCCTCGTTGGAGGACAGGAACGCGACGTGCTTGCCGTTCGGCGCGAACCAGAAGGCCTTGAAGTCGCCGCGACCGTAGAGCTCCTCCTGGTAGACCCAGTCGAGCTTGCCGTTGAAGAGCTCGTCGCTGCCGTTGTCGGTCACGCGGGTGATCACGCCGCCCTTGGTGTCGAGCAGGTAGAGGTCATTGTCCTTGACCCACCCGGCGATGCCGCCTGCGTCTGAGACGTCGAGCAGCTCGAAGGGGCCCTCGGTCAGGGGCACCTCGCCCACGAAGGCCTGGCCCTTTTCGTCGCGGTGATAGAAGTTGAGGCGTCCCTCGCGCGGGAAGAGCTGCACGTTGCCGTCCGCCGAGCTCGCGCGGGGGCGAGCGGCCAGCTTCTCCGCGGCCTTCTCGTCGAGGGCGTCGAGCTCGGTCAGAGCTTCCGCGACCTCGTCCTTGGTCGGCGGCACCTCCTCCTTCTTCGGCTCCTCTTTCTTCTTCGTCTCGTCAGCCTCCGCCGTCTCCGCGGGCTTCGTCTCGGCGGCAGGCTCCTCACCCGCGCCGTCCGCAGGCTTGGCTTCCTCGGCTTTGGCTTCTTCGATCGGCTCGACCACCGCGAGGGTGTTCACGTCGATCCACTTGGCCTCGTCGCCGGAGCCGACGATCACGTGGAGACCGGTGTGGGCCCAGGTGACGCTGGCCGCGCGGCGATCGAAGCTCGGCGCGGAGCCGCGGCCGGAGGCCTGTTCGAGGGTGAGGGTCTGGGGGCCTGCTGCCTCCTGGGCGAGGACGGGCAGGCAAAGAATGAAGAGGGAGGTAGCGCGGAGCAGCACGGCGGTCCTCGAAAGGGGTCGAAGGGGAGTCGACCTGAGGATAACCGGGAGAGTCGGACTCCACCGTTCGGGACGGGTTCGGGAGTCGGGGTATTCTGCGCCCATGATCTCCGCCGCCCTGCTGCTCACCGCCGCGCCCGCACCTGCGCCCGCACTCCAGGACCTGACCGATCGCTTCTCGGTCCCCGAGGGCCTGTCCGTCTCGCTTTGGGCCGAGTCGCCCCAGCTCTTCAACCCGACTGCCATGGACGTGGACGCCCGCGGTCGCGTGTGGGTCACCGAGGCGGTCCACTACCGCCGCTGGGGCGGCCGCAACCCGGGCCGCGAGCAGCCCGGCGGCGACCGCGTGGTCATCCTCGAGGACTCGGACGGCGACGGTCGCTGCGACTCCTCGAAGGTCTTCGTGCAGGACGAGGACCTGGTCGCTCCCCTGGGCATCTGCGTCCTTGGCGACACGGTCTTCGTGAGCTGCTCGCCGCACATCTTCGCCTACCGCGACACGGACGGCGACGACGTGGCCGACGAGCGCGAGATCTTCCTGACCGGCTTCGGCGGCCACGACCACGACCACGGCGTGCACTCGGTGGTCGCCGGCGACGACGGCTGGCTCTACATCGCCGCGGGCAACGCGGGCCCGCACCTGGTGACGGGCAGCGACGGGACCACGGTGCGTTCGGGTTCGATCTACACCGGCGGCAGCCCCCACAACGGTGAGAACGCGGGCGGGCTCGTCTCCGACGACGGCCGCGTGTGGGTCGGCGGGATCATGCTGCGCGTGCGGCGCGACGGCACCGGCCTCGAGGTGCTGGCCGACAACTTCCGCAACCAGTACGAGATCGCGCGCGACGCGTTCGGAAACCTCTACACCGAGGACAACGACGACGACGGCAACCGCGGCTGCCGCACGACCTGGGTGGCGGAGGGCGGCGACTACGGCTACTTCTCCCAGGACGGCTCGCGCAGCTGGCGCGCGGACCGACGCCCGGGCCAGGAGACGCAGGTCGCCCACTGGCACGCGGACGATCCGGGTGTGATGCCGCCGGGCACGATCAACGGCGCGGGCGGACCGACCGGGGTCGCGATCTACGAGAGCGAGTACCCCGGCAGCCCGATGGCCGCCTTCGACGGCGCGGTGCTCAACTGCGACGCGGGTGCGGGCTGCGTCTACGCGCACTTCCCCGAGAAGCTCGGCGGAGGCCTGTTCCTGCGCAGCTCCCAGCTGATCGGCCACGGGTCCGAGAGCGGCCGCGAGCCCGGCGACGGCAAGCAGCGCTGGTTTCGGCCGAGCGACGTGCTCGTGATGCCCGACGGGTCGGTGCTGGTCGCCGACTGGTACGACCCCGGGGTCGGCGGGCACGCCGCCGGCGACCGCGAGTCCTACGGTCGTCTG
>JAQBVH010000756.1 GCA_027623615.1 Planctomycetota bacterium
GGGGACATCCCTGCCGGCGAGATCCTTCGCCCCGCCGGCAGGACACAATTGAGGGTTGTCGTGGGGGATTTGGTGGGTTGCCTCGAAGCGGGGCTCAGCCGCCTTGCAGGGACTGCACCAGCGCGAGAATCGCGGCCCGGGACTCGAGCCAGTCCTCGCCGTCCTCGTGCAGATCCTCGAAGAGCGGTCCGCCCAGGAGCTGCGCAGCGCGCTGCAGGAAGAACGGATCAGCCGTGCGCTGGTAGGCGTAGGCCAGCGAGCTCCATGCGTGCTCGGTGGTCATGTAGTCGTCGAAGCCGCTCGAGGGCACGTCGAGGCAGAACTCGGGGAAGCTCCGGTCGGAGGGGGACGTGCCCACGGACATGAACTGCGCCTTGTGCTCGTTCGACCAGTACGGGGCATGCATGCCAGCCCGCACGGAAGCGACCAGGACCTCGTCCAGCACGCGCGCGCGCTCTTCGAAGCGGTCCCGGAAGACGCTCTCGATCAGTCCGACCAGCGCGTGGTCCAGGTAGCCCGACTCGTTCGCGCGGCGCGCCAGCATGCGGCCGTCGAACAGCTTGAAGAAGAACTCCGATTGGATGTTGCCGCTGCAGGTCGACTGTCCCTCTTCCATGAGCCTGGCGATGTCCTCCAACCAGTCGAGCTTGCCCTCGCGCCAGCTCTCGTCGGCCACCGAGTACGCCGCGGCGGTGCAGTCGAGCCCCCAGGCGTCACCACGTCCGATCGAGATGCCCTCGCCGGGGTCCGCCTGGACCTGGAGCATCCGCGTGAGCAGGCCCACGCTGGGCGCGGTGCCGTAGTTGTCCGCGTAGTAGCGGTGGAAGCTCAGGTGCCAGACCTCGGCGGAGGACAGCAGCAGGTGGCGCGCCAGGCTGTCGTTGCCCTGCCAGCAGAGCACCTTGAGGTTGCGCGTGTAGCGGATGTAGTGCTGCAGGTCGATCGGCTTGAAGCGCTCGATCTCCTCGTGCACGCGGTCGTCCAAGCCCTTGGCGAAGACCGCGGCGGTCTGGAACTGGGGTGCGTCCTCGAAGCCGAATCCGGAGGAGGGCCGGAGGTAGAATCCGCTGACGGCGTGCAGGTAGTTCGAGCCCTGGACGAGGATGTCCTGCACCTCGGTGTGCTTGCCGGCCCGGTTGTAGAGGGCGGTCGGTTGGCGGTCCGAGTAGGCGCGGGTGACGAGTTGCGCCAGGCGGAAGCCCTCCCGAGACGCGGCCGCGGCGGTGCGCAGGCCGTCCCAGGGGTGGATCTCGTCACCGCCGGTCATGCCGCCGTAGGCCACGCCCCAGGGGTGCGCCCAGCCCAAGGGGATCGAGCGGAAGGGATAGCTCCCGTCGCTGCCCGTGAGGATCTGGTGTTCGTGTTCGGCGAGCTCACTCTTCAGCTGCTGCCGCATCTGCGCCACGCCCAGGTGATCCAGGCCGGGCAGCCGGTGGCGCTGGGGGAAGTAGCGCGCGGTGTGCGGGTTCCACCAGGACCAGAGCGGCTGCCCGGCGGAGTTCATGCCGTCGGTCGCGAAGCCGAGGCCATGCTCCTCGAGGGCAGCGCGGGCCACGTCCTCCCAGCCTGGGAGGGCGATCGCGTAGCGCCGCACGAAGCGCGACTGACGCGGCATGAGGTGCACCGTCTCGGGACGCTCATCGATGAGGAAGTGGTCCGTCTTGTTGCCCACCTCCTTGGTCGAACCGCCAGCCGGGTTCTCGAACCCGTGCAGCACGCGCCAGTCGGCGGGCAGCCGCAAGGAGAGACCCTGGATGTACAGCCGGTCGAGGCAGTCGTCGGCCGGGTCGCTCTCGTCGCGACCGTCCAGGCCGTTGTGGGCGTGGACGTCGAGCAGGACGAAGCCTGCCTGGTCGAAGACGCGCAACCAGGCGTGCACGCCCATGGCGTGGGGCAGGGTGCCCTCGTCGCCCGAGACCGTTGCGAGGGGCAGCATGACCTCATGTCCGACCAGCTCACGCACCAGGGCGCCGTCGCGGCGCACGCGCGGGTCGTCCTTGCGGAAGATCGCGCCGAGGTCGGCCTCGTAGCGATGGCCGAAGACGTCGCGGGTCTGGAACAGAAAGGCCCCCTCGGTCGCGAGCAGGTTCTTGACTGCGCCGTGCAGCTTCAGGGCGTCTGTGGGCGAGGGCTGACGCGCGATCTGGTAGGTGATGCGCTCGCCGGGCGACGCGCCAGCGGGGACCGGCACGCGGGCGAGGACCTCGACGACGTCGGCGCCGTCCTCGTTGCGCGGGTAGCGGCTGACGATCTCAGCCTGGGTCACGAGCGGCGTGCCGTCGGGAGCCAGCACGGTCAGCGGCGAGTTCGTTGCCCCAGGCAGCAGCGTCCCCCTGGGGACCGGCACCGTTCCGTGCAGGAGGAACTCGGGCGCCTCGGGCGCATCGAGGGTGAGCTCGGCCACCACCTCCTGCGCAACGGACGCGGAGGTAAGGCATACGGAGACTGCGAGGCCACGCCACGCGCTCCAGACCGATTGACTTCGATACGACATTGGTTCCCCTCGTTCTGCCGCCCGGGAAGGACGCCCGCTCCCTTCGAGTCTGGGTGGGCGTCGGCGGCGCAGTTGTTGGTCGGCGGGGTCGGTTGTGTTGGCCCCGTCGCCAGGTCGAGCAGGAAGCTACGCGGGTGCGGCTAGTGAACAAGCGGTCAGGAACGGTCGATTGGGGTGCGGACACAGGCCGGATTGGAGACGCGCCCTATGGCCTCCGGGGGGCACTCCGATCCCAGGTCTGGACGCGAGTTGGCCACCCGGATCGTTGCCGGGCGTCCCGGGCACGGGCCCGTGATGACGTGGCTCGCCCATTCCAGAGCCCGGCAGTGCGGGGGCGCTGCCGGGCT
>JAQBVH010000757.1 GCA_027623615.1 Planctomycetota bacterium
GCCCTGGAACGACGACAACGTGACCGCCGTGCTACGCACCGCCGAGAGCTTCGGTCTGCAGTACATCTGGACGGTCCGTCATCCCCACGGACGCCGGCGCGTGCGCCGCGCGGTCACCAAGGGCAGCCACGACTGGCTCAGCCTGAGGGAGTTCGCGAGCAGCGAGGCCCTGCTCGCGGCCTTGCGCCAGGACGGCTGGGCCCTGTGGGCCTCGGACCTCTCCGAGAGGGCGGAGGAGCTAGCGGCCCCCGAGGACCTGCGACCGGTCCCCGAGAAGGTCGCCCTCGTCGTCGGCCGCGAGGTCGACGGGGTCAGCCAGACCCTGCTCGAGGCGGCGGACCGGCGCCTCTACCTGCCGATGCAGGGCTTCACGGAGTCCTTCAACCTGACCGTCGCCACGGCGCTCCTGTTGCAGCGACTCTTCGACGCGGACGAGGGCTTGATCGGCGCGATGAGCGACGGGGAGCGCCAACGCATCCGCGAGGTCTGGTACCCCCGCCTCGGCGGCCGGGACGAGCGCAAGCGCACCCGCTACGTCGCCTACCTCGACGACCCGCCGCCGCCGCTGCACGAACCCCGGCCGACGGACGACTACCGTGTGCCGCGGGTCAAGAAGCGCGCGTACTGGCGGCGCGAAGGCTGAGTCGAACGGAGCACCGGCCCAGGAGGCTGCGCCACGCGAGGGCAATCCCAAGGGGATCCCGGAAGGGTGTTGCCACGTCGCCTCGCGCTCGTCGTCCTCAGCCTTGGACTGGCCTGGATGGCGCTCGAACCCTGGTTTGCCTACCGGGCCCGGGGGGCAGGTGAGCTCGACGAGACCGGAGCGGCGCAGGATTCGGTCGGCGAGGGCGAGGACTTCGGTGGTCTCGTCGACGTCTTCTCACCCCGCTACGGGTGGTGCAACGTGCCCGGCGGAAGCGGCGAGCTGCGCAATGAACCAGGCAGCTCCACGCGCCGAAACTTGGCCAGGTGGGCCTGCTCCTCCTTGATCGCGGCGTAGCGCGACATCGTGTTCAGGTAGCCGGCCATCGCGTCCGCGTCCGAGGCCTCCGGCGGGGTGAGCGCGAGCATCTTCTTGGTCATCGAGACTGCGGCTTCGGCAGCGATGCGCGCGGAGGCGGGGTCGTAGATCCCGCAGGGCCCGTCGCAGTGCGCTTGCGCATCAATCGCGGGGCGAGTATCGCGGAGGTGGTGCAGGACCTGATCGAGCATGGGGGTCGAGGGTGCGAATGGGGAGCTTGGCGCCCGGTGAGATCCAGCGGGCGGTGCAGGTTAGCCGACGGCTGCTCCTGCGGACACGTCAGCGGGAGGGCATCGAGGACCCCCTCGCGATCCCACGCGCAGCGGCCAGCGTGGCGGCCTACCCAGCGCCCAAGCCCCTGGCCCGAGCAGTCCCGAGTAGTCTCTGGCGATGAGCTCGACACGACTCCTCCCGCTGCTGCTGCTGCTCTCCCTTGGCCTGCCCGCACGCGCCCAGGACGAGGCCAAGAGGGTCTTCGAACCGATCGCCGCGAAGCAGGCGGGCTTCGATGCCGGGAAGCTGGCGGAGCTCGACGGGTTGTTCGCCGACGACGTGGCCTCCGGCAAGCTCGTCGGTTGTCTCGCGCTGGTCGCCCACGGGGACGACGTCGTCTATGCGCGCACGTTCGGGAGCCAGGACCGGGAGGCCGAGGCGCCCATGACCGAGGACGCGATCTTCCGCATCTACTCGATGTCGAAGCCCATCACGAGCGTGGCCGTGATGATGCTCGTCGAGCGCGGCAAGCTCGCCCTCGACACGCCGGTGGCGGAATACCTGCCGGAGTTCGCCCAGGTCAAGGTCCTCGCCGGCGACAAGGAGGTTGAGCCGGAGCGGGCGCTCACCGTACGCGACCTGCTGCGTCACACCTCCGGGCTCACCTACGGCTTCTTCGGGAATACGCCGGTCGACCAGCGCTACCAGAAGGCCGGCATCCTGACGCGGAGCAAGGACCTGGCGGAGTTCTCGCAGAAGCTGGCCACGCTCCCGCTGCTGCACCAGCCCGGCTCGCGCTGGCACTACAGCGTGTCGACCGACCTCTGCGGCCGTCTGGTCGAGGTGGCCTCCGAACGACGCTTCGGGGATTTTCTGGCCGAGGAGCTGTTCGCGCCCCTGGGCATGACCGACACCTTCTTCACCGTGCCCGAGGACAAGCGCGACCGCCTCGCGCAGATGTACCGCAAGGGCGAGGACGGCCTCGAACCCGCCGGCGCACTGAGCTCCTGGCGCTTTCTCAACGCGAACGGGTTCGACTCCGGCGGCGGTGGGCTGTGCTCGACGGCGCGGGACTACCTGCGCTTCGCTCAGATGCTGCTCGGCGAGGGCGAGCGCGCTGGCGTGCGCATTCTCGAGGCCGAGACCGTGCGCGAGATGACCCGCAACCAGCTGACCGAGCTCCCCGGCGGCGCCCGTGGCTTCCAGTTCGGCCTGGGCGTGTCGATCGACCGCAAGGGGCGCTATGGGTGGGGCGGCGCGGCCGGGACGCGCTTCTGGATCGACCCGGAGAACGACGAGATCGGGATCTTCATGGTGCAGATCAACCCGTACACCGCCGGCGACTACGAAGGGCGCATGCAGCGCCTCGTGGAGCAGGCGCGCGAGCGCTAGTGGTGTGATTCACTAGGAGCGGACTGCGCTCCCCGATCGACCGACCCACCTTGGCCAGGCCAGTTGGGGGACAGGTTCGGGCCGAGGCCCCAGACTCCGGCTGCGCTGGGGGGGATTCGCTCGCTGATCGGTTGCAACCGCCGGCCCTGCGCACCGGCTCCCTGGGCGGGCGGGCTCGGGGTGGGACCCTCACGATCTGGCGGGGCCGGC
>JAQBVH010000758.1 GCA_027623615.1 Planctomycetota bacterium
GTAGCGGCTCCTACAGCCCTGCAACGGGGGCGACTCCAGGGGAGCGGTAGAATCGCCGAAACAACAGCGGTTCGACATCCCCTGGAACTCCCCATGCACCTCAACGCCGCGCGCGCCCTGCGCCTGCCTGCCCTGCTCCTCCTGCTGACGCCTGCCTTCGCGCAGCAGGACGAGCGCATCGACAAGATCCTCGCCCAGATCGAGGCGCTGACCGCGGAGCTGAACGGCCTGACCGTCACCCCGGTCGCCCCGGTCGGTCCGACCACGGCCGCGCAGCGCCTGGCCTGGTGGGACGACCACGTCGCGCTGCGCGAGGCGAGCCCCTACCAGGACGGCTGGCGCTTCCTCGGCCCGACGAACATCAGCGGTCGCGTGACCGACCTCGCGGTGTGCACGCCGCGCGGTGAGACCTATCGCATCTACGCCGCCACGGCCTCCGGTGGCGTCTGGCGCAGCGACAACGATGGCACGAGCTGGTCGCCGATCTTCGATGATGCGGTCACGACCTCGATCGGCGCGCTGGCCCTCGACCCGAGCGACCAGGACGTGCTCTGGGTCGGGACGGGCGAGGCGAACATCTTCCGCTCCTCGATGGCCGGCTGCGGCGTCTACCTGACCCGCGACGGCGGCGAGACCTGGGAGCACAAGGGCCTGGGCGAGACCCACACGATCGCGCGCATGATCGTGCACCCGGCCGACTCGAACACGGTCTACGTCGCCGCCTCGGGCAACGAGTGGACCGACAACCCCGAGCGGGGCGTGTACAAGACGACCGACGGCGGCGCGACCTGGGACCTCGTGCTGCACGTGGACGAGAGCAGCGGCGCGATCGACCTCGTGCTCGACCCGAGCGATCCCAACCGCATCTACGCGGCGACCTGGGAGCGGCGCCGCCTGCTCTGGAACGACCCGCGCAACACGCCGCAGAGCGACGGCAGCGGCGTCTGGCGCTCGACCGACGGTGGTGAGAGCTGGGTGGCCATCAACGAGGGGCTGCCCGTCCCCTCGGAGCGCGGGCGCATCGGCATCGACCTGTGCGACGCCCAACCGAACACGCTCTACGCCTTCGTCGACCACTACGGCGAGATCGAGACGGAGGGCACGGACTCCTACGGTCGGGCGACGCGCGGCGGCATCTTTGGCGCGACCGTCTTCCGCTCGGACGACCACGGTGACCACTGGGAGCGGGTCAGCCCCGACGACGCCTACATGCGCCGCCTGTCCGCCACCTACGGCTGGGTCTTCGGCCAGATGCGCGTCGACCCGAGCGACCCGGACACGCTCTACCTGATGGGCCTGGGTCTGAACGTGTCCAACGACGGCGGCAAGTCCTTCCGGCGCCTGCGCGGCATGCACGGGGACCACCACGCCCTGTGGATCGATCCGCGCAACCCCAAGTACCTGATCAACGGCAACGACGGCGGCACGGCGATCTCCCACGACGGCGGGGAGAGCTGGGACACGAGCGAGTCGAACCTCCCGGTGGTGCAGTTCTACAACCTGGCCATCGACACCGACGACCCGTTCACCGTATACGGTTCGGTCCAGGACCACGGCAGCTTCAGCCGCTCGATCGACATGTCGCGCGGCCTGGGCCGTGTGCGGCCGGGCGAGTGGGAGCGAGCCCCGGGGGGCGAGGCGAGCTTCCAGGCGGCCGATCCCACCGACCCGAACACGGTCTACGCCGAGAGCTTCTATGGCAGCATCTTCCGGCAGGACATGTCGAGCGGCGAGCGCGTCAGCCTGCGCCCGACCGAGGGCGAGGGCCAGCCGCCCCTGCGCGGCCAGTGGCTGGCGCCGTTCGTGATCTCGCCCCACAACCCGCGCATCCTGTACCACGGGATGAACCGCCTCTTCCGCTCCTGGGACCGGGGTGAGAACCTGCAGCCGATCAGCCCGGACCTCTCCCACGCGGACCCCGCCCAGATCGGCGACATCCCGTACCAGACGATCACCTCGATCAGCGAGTCAGCCTTCCAGTTCGGCAAGCTCTTCGTGGGCACCGACGATGGCCGGCTGCACCGCACGGAGGACGGCGGGGACCACTGGACCGACATCACCGCCGGTGTGGCCAAGGCCCGCTGGATCTCGCGCGTGGTCGCGTCGCGCTACGACGAGGACGTGGTCTGGTGCGCCCAGAACGGCAAGCGCAACGACGACTTCTCTGCTTACCTTTGGCGCTCGAGCGACGGGGGTACGACCTGGGTCGATCGCAGCGCGGGCATCCCCTCGGGCCCCATCAACGTGGTCGCCGAGGACCCGGTCGCCGAGGGCGTCGTCTACGTGGGCACCGACCTCGGCGTCTACGTCTCCAAGGACCACGGCGCCACCTGGACCGTCCTTGGCGCGGACCTGCCCTCGACCTTCGTCCACGACCTTGTCGTGCACCCCGAGCACGGCGTGCTCCTGATCGCGACCCATGGTCGCGGCATGTGGGCCATCGACGTGCGCGACCTCCAGGGCCGCGGTGAGGCCGAGGTCGCCCCCGAGGAGCCCGAGATCACCTGGAGCGAAGAAGAGGAAGAGGACGACGACTGATCAGGACCGCGGCGACCCGGTAGAGAGGTGGAGGGGTAGGCTGGGGACTCCCCCGCGAGCTTCCCTGTGCGAAATCACCTCCTTCCTCTTTGTGTCGTTCTCGCGGCGAGCGCCGCGGCTGACTTCGACTATCCCGACTTCTCCAGCACGGGCGGGCTGACCTTCGTCGGATCCGCCTCGACCACCGGGAACCGCGCGCGCATCTGCCCGAGCGTGCCGAACCTGAGCGGGGCGATGTGGCACACGACTCGGCAGGATGTCGTGGCGCCCTGGACGGCGACTTTCACCTTCGAGT
>JAQBVH010000759.1 GCA_027623615.1 Planctomycetota bacterium
CACCACGGCGTATTCCGGGGCGATGCGGCGGCCCATCTCCCGTGCGTCGTCGAACTCGAGAGCCAGGTGCAGGAAGGCGCGCCGTCCGCTGCGCAGGCCGCGGGCCTCCGCCCGGTCCGCATCACGGCTGCCGACGCCGACGTAGAGCAGCTCGGGCGGCTCGCTCGGCTCCCCCGGATCGATGGCGAACGAGTGCCCGTAGAGGGCCCGAATGCGCCCGTCGACGATCTCGTAACGGCGGCGGTCGCCGGAGCCGATCGCCTCCTCGACGTCTTCGTCGTCGATCGGCTCGCCCAGGCGCTCATTGAGGGCCTGAACAACGTCATCGAGATCACCGTAACCATGGGCGTCCAGCTCGAGGTCGAACTCCTCGGGCTGATGACGGAGCATGTACGCCAGGGAACGGGTGATGCTCTCGGTGAGAGTGCCTTGGCTCATGTCGAATCCGTGGGGGTTGCGGGCACCGAAATCGGCCCGCGGCGCCGAATTCTAGCAGCGAGGTGACGGTCCGGGGAGGGAGATACTCCTCACCCGGCCGAGCCCGTGGTGATCGGGGCCAGAGGCCCCTCCTCGCCTTCGGTACGGGCGATGATCGCAGCGCCGCAGGAGTCGGACCAGACGTTGACCACCGTGCGCATCATGTCCAGCGGGCGATCGACCGCCAGGAGCAGGGCCGCGCCCTCCACCGGCAACTTCAAGGCCGAGAGGATCGTGAGCATCATCACCAGGCCGGCGGAGGGGATCCCCGCCGCTCCGATGCTGGCGAGCAGGGCCAGGATGACGATGAAGGCCTGGTCCCCGAAGGTCAGGCTGAAGTCCCCCACCGTGGCGTAGTACTGGGCCAGGAAGATGACTCCGATGCACTCGTAGAGCGCGGTGCCGTCCATGTTGATCGTCGCGCCCAGGGGCAGGGTGAACGAGGTCACCTTGTTGCTGACCCGCCCACGCTGCTCGACGGTGCGCAGGGTGACCGGCAGGGTCATGCTGCTCGAGCTGGTGCTGAAGGCGGTCATGATGGCTGGCGACATGGCCTTGGCCCACTTGCGTGGGTTCAGGCCGCCGATCGTCTTGAGCAGGATCGGCAGGGTCACACAGGCATGCAGGACCAGGGCCAGGGCCACGGTCAGCATGTAGAGGAGCAGCGACTTGAAGGGCGCGAAGCCCATGGCGGCGACGACCTTCACGAGCAGGGCGAAGACGCCGTACGGAAGCAGCGAGAGCACTCCCTCCGCCATCTTCATCATGACCTCGAAGAAGCTCTCGAAGAGCTCCCTCACGCGCGTGCCGTGCTCCCCGGCGCGGGTGATGAAGAACCCGAGCATCAGGGCGAAGAAGATGATCGAGAGCATCGAGCCGTTGTCCCGCAGCGACTCGAAGATGTTCGCGGGCACGGCGCGCTTGATGACGTCGATGAAGCTGTCGTCCGTTCCTTGACCCGCGCCCACCGACTCGGCCGGCGAGAGGCCCAGCTCAGCTCCGGTCCCGGGGCTGATCGCGTTGACCAGGAACTGACCGACCAGGATCGCCAGCAGGCTGGTGGAGATGTAGTAGAGGAAGGTCTTGCCGCCCAGGCGGCGCAGGTCCTTCATCTTCCCCACGCCTGCGACGCCCGTGACGATCGACGCCAGCACGAGGGGCACGATCAGCATCTTCAGGAGCGCCATGAAGATGTCTGCGACGAAGACGAACGGCGCAAGGGCGACGGCCCGGTCGCCGTCGGGGTCCATCCCGACCGAGACGGCCACGGCCCCCGTCATGGGATCCTTGGGCCGAAGCAGGAGGTCGAACAAGACCCGGGGGAGATCCGAGAGCTCCTCGAGCTCGCCATGTGGCCACCCCGTCGGGCGCTGGAACCAGACGACCTCACCGTTGCTCAGGGAGGCCAGGATGCCCGTGTCATCCGCTGAGCTCCCGTGCCAGGCCGCTGCGGAGCTCAGGACTGCGCGCCGTTGATCCTTGGACCCACGCTCGAGGATGGCGGCCACGAAGACCTCCCCCTTGGCGAGCTTTGCGTTTTCGGCAGGGCTCCCCTTCTCGACGTCCGCCACCTGAACGCCTTGGGCGTGATCTTCGAAGGTGACGCCGCCCCAGGCCGGGGCCTCCAGGGTCCACTGCATCGCTAGGCCGACGAGGACCCCCGCGAGCATCCAGATCAGGACCTTCCAGTGAAAGCTCATGCCCGCAGGGTAGCGCGCGAGGGCTTCACAGCGCGAGCGGGCGCGACCCAACCCGCCTCGAACAAGCGAGCCCGCGCACCCAGAAGGCGCGCGAGCTCGTTGCACCCAACCGATCCGAGAGCCCGGATCAGGCGGCGTCCTCGCCGATCTGGGGCGAGACGTCGCCGCGGTCACCCGCGCCGCAGCCCTCCCCGTTGGCGGCGTGGGGGCCTTGGTCCCCGCGGCTCGACCCTTGGTGCTCGTGGGCGTCCTCGAAGCCACGTGACTTCAAGCCCTCGAGGAAGGACGCAGAGCTCCAGAGCTCGACCCGGATTCGATCCCCCGTCTCCGGGTCGGTCCAGTGCAACCAGGCCTGTCGCGGGGACGTGCCATCCGACGTGCGGGTCGTACCGCTCGCGGGTCTCCGTTCTTGGTGTTCGGTGTGCATGCTGTGGCCTCCTCGTCACTGCGTTCGGGTCAGGTCGCCCCCCCAGGGCGACCTCACTGCGGGTCTTGGTCGATCGTGGGCGTCAGTCCCTTTCCTCTTTCGGAGGTTTCAGGCCGGGCTTTCACGGTCGATCGGGGTGGAGGGGGGTCCGATCCCAGCACCGGGTCCCCGTCCACGAACCCTTACGCTCGGGCCCGCGCGGTCATTGCACTCACCTCGAAAAACGAG
>JAQBVH010000760.1 GCA_027623615.1 Planctomycetota bacterium
GCAGCCTCGCCGTCGGTCGCGGCCCCGCCTTCAGTCGCAGCACGCTCCGGACGGCCGCAGAGGGCGAAGGCCCGGTGCATGACGTCTAGGCGCGAGCGAGTTTCGGGAGATGTCCGGCGATGCCGGCCTGACTCGGCCCGCCGTTGGCGATCTCCGAGCCCCGACCCAACTTGATTTCGGGCGACCTTTCGCGAGCTGGGCGGGGGTACGAGCACGACCGACATCTGGCGACATCCCCCGAAACTCCTTCACCGAACGCGCTCAATCGAAGGCGTTGCGCAGCGCGAACGAGGCCGCGAGGACCACCAGGGCCACCGAGGCCCCTAGGGCGAGGATCGCACCCAACGGTGTGCTGAGGAACCACTCGAAGCCAGCGCCCAGGGACCAGCCCGACTGCAACTCGAAGCGGTAGGCCTTGCCGTCGAAGGACTCACCCTCGATCGGGAGCTCCTCGAGGATGTCGTTGTCGATCTTGTCGTCCTCGACCAGGCGCAGCGTGGTCGCCGCGCCGTAGGGCGGGGGGCCGGGGACCTCGAAGTGGAGACCGTCGCCGATGCGCGTGTCCTTGAACACGGCGCTCTGCAGCCAGTTGTTGCCGGCCTTCACCTCGAGGCGGTAGTCCGGCGGGCTGCCGCCGATGCCTGCCACGCCGCCGTCGGCCGGCTCCTCGGCGCCCTCGAGCAAGGTGACCTTGACTGCCTCCAGGGTCTTGCCGTGCAGCAACACGCCGCAGAGGAACGCCACGAGCAGGACCGGTCCAACGAGTCGATGCCGCTTGGCCATGGCGGCGAGGCTACACTGCCGGCCACATGACCACCATCGTCGTCGTCCGTAAGGGGAACGCCGCCTGCATCGGCGCGGACTCGCTCGCCAAGTACGGGGAGACCCTCGAGAGCGCCAAGTACGTCCACAACCACGAGAAGCTCGTGCGCGTGGGCGATGCCTGGCTGGGGCCGACCGGTCCCGCCTCGGCCCAGATCATCTTCGAGAGCTACTTCAGCGACGAGAAGGCGCGCGCGCAGTTCGGCAGCTCGCTCGAGATCTTCGAGACCTTCACCGACCTGATGGGCGCCCTCAAGGAGGACTACTTCCTGATCCCCAAGGAGGACGAACGCGACCCCTACGAGAGCCTTCAGATGGAGGTCCTCGTCGCCAGCCCGGGCGGCATCTACGGGGTCTATCCCCTGCGCTCGATCCAGGAGTTCTCGCGCTTCTACGCCTTCGGCAGCGGCGCCGAGCTCGCCATGGGAGCCATGCACGCGATCTGGGACCAGCACGACGACCCGGTCGCCGTCGCCCGCATCGGCCTGGAAGCCGCCGCCGAGTTCGACGACTCGACCGCCGCCCCCTTCACGATCCACGAACTCACGATCACCGGGGCCTCCAGCGCAGCTTGCGATAGCTCGCCTGCGTGAGGAAGCTCGTCATGCCGAGCGGCACACTGCCGCCGACCTCCGTGCGCAGGCTGCGCTGCCGACCGTCCGTATCGAGGTCGATCACGACGCGACCGTCGAGGCTGACGGTCACGCACTCGCCCTCGACCACGAGCCCCACCTCGTAGGCGCGGCCGCGCTCGAAGCCCTCGAAGAAGCGGGTGTCGTTGGAGGAGGCGTCCGCGCCGTCGAGGCAGGAGAGTCCGCACAGGGCGCCGCCCCACCCACCGAGGATCAACGTCAGGTGCTCCCCGTCGATCGGGAAGGTCAGCCCGACGAAGAAGTCGTCGCCGAGGTCACGGGTCGCGTTCAGCTCGAGCTCGTAGTCTCCCGCGGGCACGGCCGTGTCCCAGGTCACGCCGGTCAGGGGCTCGCCCTGCGCGAGGCGCAGCACGCCCTGCTCGAGGGAGACCTCGCCCTCGCCACCGAACGCTGTGAGGTGGTACGGCTCGGCCAACAGGTCGGTCCAGGGTGCCGGAGGCGCCGGCGCCGCGCTCCGGCAGCCGAGCAGCCCGAGGACGAGCACCAGCGCCCTCATGCGAAGCGCCGCTCGAGGGCCCGGTACAGCGCTCGCAACCCGAAGGCCTCGCCGCCGATCGGTCGCCCAGGTTGCGAGGCCTCGTTCCACGCCATCGTGTCGATGTGCGCCCAGGCGCGCCCGCTGCTGACGAACTCCTGTAGGAACAGCGCGGCGGTGATCGCGCCACCGAAGCGACCACCGATGTTGTTCATGTCGGCTATCGGGCTGTCGAGGTGTCGGCGGTAGTGGCCATGCAGGGGTAGGCGCCAGAGCGCGTCCTGCGTCTCGATTCCGGCAGCGAGGATCTGGTCGGCGAAGGTGTCGTCGTTGCAGAACAAGGCCGGCAGCTCGGTCCCGAGCGCGACGCGCGCTGCGCCGGTCAAGGTCGCGAAGTCGACGATCAGCTCCGGGTCCTCGGAGTCTGCTTCCGCCAGCGCGTCGCACAGGATCAGGCGCCCCTCGGCGTCGGTGTTGCCCACCTCGACCGTCAGCCCCTTGCGGGTGCGGAGCACGTCCCCGGGGCGGAAGGCGTCGCCGGACACGGCGTTCTCGACCGCCGGCACGAGCACGCGCAGGCGCAACGGCAGCTTGCCGTCCATGATCGCGTGGGCCAGTCCGATCACGGTCGCGGCGCCGCCCATGTCCTTCTTCATGAGCTTCATCCCCTCGGCCGCCTTCAGGTCGAGGCCGCCGGAGTCGAAGATCACGCCCTTGCCCACCAGGGTCACCCTCGGGTGACTCGGATCGCCCCAGCGCAGATCCGCGAGGCGCGGCGCACGACTCGCGGCGCGACCGACCGCGTGCACGGTCGGGTAGTTCTCGTCGAGCAGCTCCTGGCCAGCGAGCTCGGCGTACTCGGCCCCGTGGCGCTC
>JAQBVH010000761.1 GCA_027623615.1 Planctomycetota bacterium
CGCCCGCCTCAGGACACCGTGATCGAGGTCAGGGCTGTGTTCGACGTCTGCATCGACGTGCTCTGATCCTGTCTCCTCGGATCTGCTAGTCTCCCGCGCGACCTGGAGGTGCACCCGTGCGCTCGATCCTCGCCCCTACGCTGGCTCTCATCATCACCCTCACGGCGGGCTCGGCGCTCGTCACGAGCGCCGCTCGCGCGGAGGGACACGAGGCCGCGCGTGGCGAGTTCGACAGCTCGCAGGTCGACGCGAGCGCTGAGATCATCGAGCAGCTCAGCCACGACCTGACGACGCTGGCGATCAACACGCCCATCTGGCTGGCCAACCACTTGCCTGCGACGATGGCGCAGTCGAGCCTCGGCGCGGGCATCAGCCTCGAGGGAGACGGCAAGGGCTTCGCCTTCGGGATCGTGCCGCTGCGCTTGGGCCTGTTCAACAAGTTCAACCAGGTCGGCAAGGGCACGGAGCTCCTGGACTTCGAGAACGTGATGCCGGCGAACCTGCCGTGGCTGCAGCTCGGCGTGACCGCCGGGTTCGCGCTCGGCCACGGATTCGAGGTCGGCCTCGACGTGCAGGGCATCCCGCGCCAGATCTTCGACGTGGGCACGGGCGCCAGCGCCAAGGTGCAGCTCATCAGCGCCGCCGCCTCCCTGCGCTGGCGCATCAACGACCCGCGCGGCCTCTTGCCTGCGTTCATCCTGGGCGTGGGCGGTTCGTACTACCTGGGCGATATGCAGCTCGGCGCCGGCTACTCGGACGACTACACGATCACCGAGACCGTCGACACGCCCGCCGGGCCCCAGGACGTGGTCGTCAAGGGCACCTATAGCTTCTCCGGCTCGCCGCTCATGCGCTGGCAGCTGTTCCAGGTGGCGCCCGAGGTCCGCCTGGCCTGGAAGTTCGGCCCGATCCGGCCCTACGTCGGCGCCAGCTTGGGCTTCACCTACGGCGAGGTCATCGGCGGCGCGCGCCTGAGCGCCAAGGTCACCGTGGACGAGATCAACGGCGAGGCGGTGGACCTCGACCCGCTGCTGCACGAGGAGCGCAACGACATCTACAGCACCACCCCGGCGAAGTTCACCGTCCGCCCGCACATCGGCCTCGACATCATGATCGCCATCGTCGCGCTCTCCATCCAGCTCGACCTCGCCGTGATGAACAACGACCCCGCGTCGACCGACCTCGAGAGCGCGGCCGGCAACTACGACCCAAACGCCGAGGGGGGCCTGCTCTTCAATGAGGCCTCGAAGAAGTCGCAGACCGACACCGCCCTCGTGACGACCGTCGCCCTCCGCTTCAATTTCTGAGCGCGCCCCAGAGCCCCTCCCTGACGCCGACGGAGCCCCCATGAGCGCCACCCAAGTCACCGCCCTCCTCGCCGAGGACACCCTCGACCTCGCGAACATCGCGAGCGCCCTCGACGCGATGGCCGACGCCGACCGCGTCGTGCTCGTGCGGAGCTGGGACGGCAAGGTCCAGCGCAAGCTCTTCCCTTGACGATTTCGTGCCGCCGGGGACGCCGCCCGCGACGCAGGTCATCCACGCGGGTCGCAACTCCCTGCCCGTGTTCACGACCTTCGAGAAGCGCTTCACCCGCGTCGAGGGTCGCGACGACGTGCTGTACGGCTACAACGAAGGGGCCACACGCCCCCTCATCGGGCCTGGCTACTTCGTCGCGCACTTCTTCGCCGACCGCGGCGAGATCGGCGTCGACTACCTGCAGGTGCCTCCCACCGGAGCCCTGCTCCCCGCCGGATGGCCCAAGATCAAGCCCAATACGAGCGGCCTGCAGATGCTCGTCTACGCGGGGATGGTCGACTATATGCGCAAGGTCTCGAGCCACGTGACCATCGGCCGCGCGTACAAGAAGGGCACCAAGGAGCTGCCGCACACGTTCCTGCTGTGCCGGACCGGCGGCTGAGGATTTCGCCGGCGCTCCGACCGAACGCGGCGTGCGGCCGAAGCCAGCGACCGCTCATCCCATCCGGTAGCGACCGCGCTTCTTCATGATCTTCTCGGGCAGCGCGCCCTCGTACACGTCCAGGAAGCGATTGACCGGCGCGGCCGCGATCGCCTCCCCGACGACGTCGAGCGCGACGTCCGCGAGCTTCGTGAAGCGGACGCACGACTTGCCCATGTCGAGCTTGCGCCCGGTCGCCTTCCAGGCCGCGGCAAAGCGCTCCACGGCCGGCGGGTCCACGTACAGGCAGAACATGTGCAAGCTCATCTTGGCCTTGCCGTTGCCGAGCCCTACGAAGGGTACGGGCTGCTTGCTGTCGCAGTGGTAGCCGTCGGGGCAGATGCTGTGGGGGACGAAGTAGCCGATCATGCCGTACTGGATCCCCTCCTCGTAGCCCTCGGGCAGGTGGGCCAGGATCACCTCCCGCACGCCCTCCATCGCCGCGCGGCGGCCCGGATCCAGCGTCTCCAGATACTCATCGACCGTCGTCACCGCCATCACGCGTCCTCCACTCCGGTGGTCCCCCCGACCCTGCCACAACGTCGAACCCGAGTCCCACCGAGGCCGCTGACGTCACGCGAGGCGCGCGCTCAGCACGCTTCGCCAGCGCGGATCGGCGTGTATACGCGGCGGCGGCGGGAGCCGGAGCGTAGCAGCCAACGCCGCGCTCAGGGAGTGAAGAGCGTCCCGTCCTGCTTGCGGCCAGGGGAGACGCCGTCGCCGCCGTGGTTCTCCCAGCCGCCCTGGGTCTCGGTCAGGCGGACCAGGCTGACGTTGGCGTCCTTCTGGCCGAGGTAGTGGCGGCGCGCGAGCAGGTTGCCGTCCTTGTCCTCAAGCGTGACGACGTCGCCGGGGTTGTTGAGG
>JAQBVH010000762.1 GCA_027623615.1 Planctomycetota bacterium
GGAGGAGGTGCACGCCGGTCGGGTCGAGGGCCAGTTGACCCTGCCAGCGTGGTACCACGAGCTGGTCGTCCGAGGCGATTCCGGGGGCGATGGCAAGGAGCAGGGCGGCGAGGCGCATGCTGCAGGGAACCAGGTCGACTCCCGAGGGTTTCGCGGGAGCGTGTCTCGGGGGGGGGCCCTTGATAAACTCCGCGGCTCCCCACCTATGGATTGGACCCAGGAAACCGTACTCGTCACTGGCGGCACCGGCTCGTTCGGCCGCCACTTCGCCCAGATTCTGCTAGAGGAGTATCAGCCCAAGAAGCTGATCATCTTCTCGCGGGACGAGCTCAAGCAGCACGAGATGCGCGTCGCCGGGTTCGAGGGACCCAGCCTGCGCTACTTCATCGGCGACGTGCGCGACGTCGATCGGCTACGCCGTGCGATGTCCGGGGTCACGGTCGCGATCCACGCCGCCGCCCTCAAGCACGTGCCGGTCTGTGAGTACAACCCGATCGAGGGCGTGCTCACCAACATCATGGGCGGCCGCAACGTGATCGACGCGGCCCTCGACTGCGGCGTGCAGAAGGTGCTCGCCCTGTCGACCGACAAGGCGGTCAACCCGGTCAACCTCTACGGCGCGACCAAGCTCGTGTCCGAGAAGCTGTTCGTGCAGGCCAACGCCTACCGGGGCACCGGCCCGACCAGCTTCGCCTGCTGCCGCTACGGCAACGTGGTCGGCAGCCGCGGCAGCGTGATCCCGCTCTTCAAGAAGCAGCGCGACACGGGCGTCGTGACGATCACCGACGAGCGCATGACGCGCTTCTGGTTGACCCTCGACCAGGGCGTACGCTTCGTCATCGACTCGATCGAGCGCATGCACGGCGGCGAGGTCTTCGTGCCCAAGATTCCCTCGATGAGCCTGATGGAGCTGGCCAAGGCGATCGCGCCCGGCTGCGACATGCAGAACATCGGGATCCGCCCCGGCGAGAAGCTGCACGAGATCCTGGTCAGCGAGGACGAGGCGCGCACCACCCTCGACCTGGGCGACTGCTACGTGCTCCAGCCCTCGCACCCCTGGTGGCCGAGCGACCACTACCCCGAGGGCAAGGCCCTGCCCGAGGGCTTCACCTACGCCTCGGACACGAACGACGACTGGCTGAGCCACGAGCAGCTCGCGGCCCTGGCGGCCGACTGAGATGGGCAAGCTGGCGCTCTTCGGCGGCACCCCTGTCCGGCGGGAGCCCCTGCCCTACGGGCGTCAGGCGATCTCCGACGAGGACATCGCCCTCGTCGTGGAGACCCTGCGCTCGGACTGGCTGACCGGCGGCCCGCGGGTCGACGGCTTCGAGCGCGCCTTCGCCGAGTTCGTCGGCGCCGAGCACGCGGTCGCGGTCAGCTCAGGCACGGCCGCTCTGCACGCGGCGGTCTTCGCGGCGGGGATCGGCCCGGGGGACGAGGCGCTCTCGACCCCGCTGACCTTCAGCGCGACGACCAACGTCCTGCTGCACGTCGGCGCGACGCCGGTGTTCAGCGACGTCGAGGGCGAGCGCCTCGGCCTCGACCCGAGCCTGCTCGAGGCCCGGATCAACGAGCGCACCAAGGCGCTGATGCCGGTGGACTACGCCGGTCACCCCGCCGACCTCGAGGCGCTCGGCGCCCTCGCGCAGGCCCACGGTCTGGTCGTGATCGAGGACGCCTCGCACAGCCTCGGCGCGCGGGTGGGGGGGCGACAGGTCGGCTCGATCGCGGACCTGACGACCTTCAGCTTCCACCCCGTCAAGCACCTCGCTTGCGGCGAGGGCGGCATGATCACGACCGCCGACCCCGAGCTGGCCGAGCGCATGCGGCGCTTCCGAAACCACGGTCTGTCCAGCGCGGCGCGCACGCGCGCGGGGTGGTCCTACGACCTGGTCGAGCTGGGGCTGAACTACCGCCTGACCGACATCGCGGCGGCCCTGGGCACGAGCCAGATCGCGCGGCTCGAGGCGAACGTCGCCCGGCGGCGCGAGATCGCGGCGGCCTACGACGACGCCTTCGCGGCGCAGCCGGAGCTGGTGCGACTGGTCGAGCACCCCGATCGCCCGAGCTCCTGGCACCTCTATCCCTTGCGCCTGCAGCTGCCCGGGGGCCAGGACGAGTGGATCGCCGCGCTGCGGACCGAGGGCATCGGCGCGAACGTGCACTACCGGGCCGTCAACGAGCTGACGCTGTACAGGCAGCGCGGCTACGACCCGGCGGAGACGCCGGTGGCCCAGGCGGCGAGCCACCAACTGGTCAGCCTGCCGATGTTCCACGCGATGACGGACCAGGACGTGGCGGACAGCGTCGCGGCGGTGCGCAAGCTGGTCGAGCACTACCTGGGTTGACGATGGTGCTCCCGCTGAAGATTCCCCGCGGCCTCTCGGACCCGACCTTGATCATCGCCGAGCTGTCGGCGAACCACGGCGGGAGCCTGGATGCGGCGCGGGCCACGATCCGGGCGGCGGCGGAGGCCGGCGCCGACGCGATCAAGCTGCAGACCTACACCGCGGACACGCTGACGATCGACTGCGATCGACCGGAGTTTCGCATCGAGGGTGGACCCTGGGGCGGTCAGACGTTGCACGCGCTCTACCAACAGGCGTTCACGCCCTGGGAGTGGCACGCGCCGCTGCAAGCGCTCGCGACCGAGCTGGGCTTGCCGCTCTTCTCCACGCCCTTCGACGCGACCGCGATCGACTACCTCGAGGACCTCGGCGTGCCGGCTCACAAGGTCGCGAGCTTCGAGCTGGTCGACCACGCTCTGCTGCGCGCGGTCGCGGCGACCGGCAAGCCGATGATCATCTCGACCGGCATGGCGG
>JAQBVH010000763.1 GCA_027623615.1 Planctomycetota bacterium
GCGCGCCTTGCATCGCATCCCGTACGAACCGTCGATAGTGCCCCATCAGAGTGAATCACACCACTAGTGGGGGAGCCGCACACCTGGGTACCCTCTCGCTCATGGTTCAGATCGACGTCACCTACGAAGGCGGGCTGCGCACCCGCGCCGTGCACGGCCCCTCGGGCCAGACCCTGATCACCGACGCCCCGGTCGACAACCACGGCCAGGGGGAGTCGTTCTCGCCCACCGATCTCGTCGCGACCGCCACGGCGAGCTGCATGCTGACGATCATGGGCATCGTGGCCGAGCGTCACGCGTGGCCCTTCGTCGGCGCTACCGCGAAGGTCGTCAAGAAGATGGCCACCGACGGTCCGCGCCGGATCGGCGAGCTGGAGGTCGAGATCCGCGTGCCCGGAGATTGGGCCGAGAACCAGCGCGGCGCCCTCGAGCAGGCCGCCCTGGGCTGTCCTGTTCACGCCACCCTGCACGGCAACGTCGAGATGCCCTGCTCGTTCGTCTGGGGGTCCTGATGTCCGCCAGATCTTCCGTCGTCACGACCGGCCACTTCGAGTACCTGGCTGCGCGCACCCAGGGCGACGACGCCTTCTTGACCGAGCTCAAGCGAGCGGCAGCCGCCGAGGGCATCCCGCCCATCTGGGTCTCGCCCGAGCAGGCCAGCCTGATGCAGATCCTGCTCATGGCGGCCGGCGCCAAGCAGGTGGTGGAGGTCGGCACCCTCGCCGGCTACTCGGCGATCACGATGGCGCGCGCCCTGCCGGAAGGCGGCCGGGTGCGCACGATCGAGCTCGACGACAAGCACGCCGACTTCGCCGAGGAGTGGGTGTCCCGCTCGGACGTGGCGGGCAGGGTCGAGGTCCACCGCGGCGCCGGCGCGGATGTCCTGGCTGGCTTCGACGACGACTCGGCCGACGCCTGCTTCCTCGACGCGGACAAGTCGAGCTACCCGGTCTACCTCGACCACGCCATGCGCATCGTGCGCGTGGGCGGCTTGATCCTGTGCGACAACGCGTTCGCCTTCGGACAACTCCTCGCCGAGCACCCGACCGACCGCGAGGTCGGCGCCGTGCGCGCCTTCAACGACCACGTGCCGACGGTCGCGGGCCTGCGCGCCGTGATCGTGCCGATTGGCGACGGGTGCTGGGTCGGCGTGCGCGAGGCCTGACGCGTCAGCGCGTCCAGTGCTCGTAGCGGGCCCGGGCGATCGGATCGTCCGGGTCCCGGGCGAGGGCAGCCTCGATGGCGCGGATGGCGCCTTCCTCGTCCCCGGACTCGTGCCGTGCGCGGGCCAGGCCGCGCCACAGTGCGGCCGCGTCGGGAGAGAGTTCGAGCGCACGCTCGTAGGCCCGAGCCGCACCCTCGGGATCATCGAGCTGGAACCGGACAGCTCCGAGGTTGGCCCACGCGACCGGGTTGCGAGCGGAGACGCCGAGGGCGTGCAGGAGCAGCTGCTCGGCTGCGGCCCACTCCTTGCGTCTCGTCGCGAGGGTGGCCCGGTTGACCCACGGGCGACTGTAGTTCGGATTGAGGTCATTGGCATCGCGCCAGGACCGCTCGGCCAGGTCCCAGGCATGCTTGGCCTGATCGTTCTTCCCCGCGGCCTCGTACCGATCGCCGACCTCGACGTGGGCGTTCCCGAGGGCGTTGTGCCCCTCGGGTGTCTTGCGCCATTCGAGTCGCGCTTCCCAGTAACTGGCGCGGCTGGCGTAGACTTCGGCGCGCAGGATCGAGAGCACGATCGCGGGCGCCAGGAAGGCTACAGCGATCCCGGGGCGCGAGCCCGTCTCGCGCCACAGGCTGTGAATGGCCGGCGCGGCGAAGAGGAGCGGGAGGTAGAGGAAGCGCGCCGCCAGCAACTCTCCAGCCGGCACGAGCTGCGCGAACGGGAGGGCCGCCAGCGCTGCCAGGGCCAGACCGGTGAACGCGTCGCAGCTGCGCTTCACGCAGCCCGCGCCGAGGGACAGGGCGATCAGGATCCAGGTGAAGGAGGCCGCGACCCAACCCGTGTTCTCGAAGTCCTCGAGGCTCCACTGGGGCGGGTAGTCGATCGGGAGGAGCAGGACGCGCAGGGCCTCGAGGCCTGCGCCGCCGGAGATGCGCATGCGCTCGAGCAGGGGATAATCGCGGAGCGGTGCGCTCGGGGCCTCGGGGAGCCAGGCGCCGAGGGCGGCGTGACGCAGGGACAGGTACGCGACGCCGCCGACGATCGCGCCGAGGAATGCGGGGAGCAGCAGGCGCCGCCCGCGCTCCGCCGCGAGGGCCAGGGCGAGCACGGCGAAGACGACGCCGTCCTCCTTGCCGAGGGGCGCGGCGAGGGCGGTGGCGGCACTCGCCAGGGCGACCCCAGGGGCCGAACCGCGCCGCGCCACAGCCGCGACTCCCAGGACTCCGAGCAAGCCGCCCAGGGCGGAGACCATCGAGGTGCGTCCCGAGATCCAGGCCACCGAATCGGCCAGGACCGGGTGAACGGCGAAGAGCGCCAGGCCGACGATCGGGACGCGCTTGTCCCTGATCTTGAAGAGTCGCGCGGCGATCAGAACCACCGCCAGGTGCAGGAGCACGTTGGTCAGGTGGTAACCCCACGGCCGCTCGAGGCCGTGCAGCCCGTGGTCGATGCGCAGCGTCGCCGTCGCCGTCGGGCGGTAGTGGCCGGCGGCTCCGACCGGGTTGTGCTCCCAGTATTCCCTCAGGAAGACCTGGTGCCATCCTACGGAGCCCGCGACGGCGGGGTTCCCGCGCAGGACCTCGCGGTCGTCGTAGGCGAAGCCGCCGCGCCAGATCGACGACCCCCAGGCGAGGAGCACGAGCACGGCCAGAGTCG
>JAQBVH010000764.1 GCA_027623615.1 Planctomycetota bacterium
GGCCAAGGACGTCACGCTGAGCAGCGGCGAGGTACGCCTCTCCCAGGGCGTGACCGACATCCGCCCCGACGGCCAGGGCTTCACGGTGACCACGCCCCGTGGACGGCTGCGCACCAAGTACCTGATCAACTGCGCCGGCGCCCACGCCGATCGCATCGCGGACCTGGCGGGTCACCCCCCGGCGAGCCGCATCGTCCCGTTCCGCGGGGAGTACAAGCTGCTCAAGCCCGAGCGCCGGCACCTCGTGCGCGGGCTGATCTACCCGGTGCCCGACCCGCGCTTCCCCTTCCTCGGCGTGCACTTCACGCGGCGCATCAGCGGCGAGATCGAGGCGGGACCGAACGCGGTGCTGGCCCTCAGCCGGAACGGCTACTCCTGGGGTCGGATCCGCGCGCGGGACGTGCGTGAGCTGGGCACGAACCTGGCCTTCTGGCGCATGGCGAGCCGCTACTGGCGCACGGGGCTGGGCGAGGTCGCGCGCTCCCTGTCGACGGCGCTCTTCGCCCGCGCCCTGCGCAAGTTGATCCCCGACGTGCGGACGGCGGACCTGATCCCCGGCGGCGCGGGCGTCCGCGCGCAGGCCCTCGACCCGAACGGCACCCTGGCGGACGACTTCCGCATCACGACCGGACCGAACGCCTTCCACGTACTGTCCGCGCCCTCGCCGGCCGCGACCGCTGCCCTCGCGATCGGGCGTCACGTGGCGGAGCGTGCGTCGGAGCACCTCGGCCTCGGCAGGTCGCGACGCAGCCAGGTCGCCCTGGAGCAGTCCCCATGAGCAATCGCACGTTCAGCATGAGGCTGCTACGCTGCGGGCGAGGATGGGATAGCGAGTGAGTCAAGATCGTCGCCGCGGGATGGCCGTCGCACGCGCGCGCACTGCGCGCCGCGCGGCGGGGAGCTGGGTCGAGCTCACCGACGAGGCGCTGCTGGACGAGCGCATGTGCGACCTCGGCCTCGCCCTCGAGGGCACGGCGCTCGAGAGCCGGCTTCAGCGCCTCCACGACGAGTTCGAGGCGAAGGGCCTGCGCTTCAAGCCCTACGTGTGGCTCTCGAACGACTGGTTCACACCGGACGGCGTGACCGGCTTCGCGATCCCCTTCTTCCTCGCGCACACGCGCCTCGTGCGCCTCGAGCGCCACCAGATGCTCGAGGTCGAGGGCGGGACGAACGATTGGTGCATGAAGCAGCTCCGGCACGAGGCGGCGCACGCGATCGACAACGCCTATCGCAGCACCGCAAGCGGCGCTGGCGCGAGATCTTCGGTCACTTCTCGGAGCCCTACCGCAGCTCCTACACCCCCGACCTGCACAGCCGCGACCACGTCCAGCACCTCGACTACTGGTACTCGCAGAGCCACCCGGCCGAGGACTTCGCCGAGACCTTCGCGGTCTGGCTCGACCCGACCTCGCGCTGGCGCCAGCGTTACGCCGAGTGGCCCGCGCTGAAGAAGCTCGAGGCCCTCGACGCCTGGATGCAGGAGCTGAAGGGCGCGCCACCCGCCGTGCGCACGCGCCGGACCGTCGAGCCGATCACGCACGAGAAGATCACCCTGCGCCAGTACTACCGTCGCAAGCGCGGAGTCTACGACCAGGACGACTCGATCGCGAACCTCGACGGGCGCCTGGCGGTCCTCTTCACGACCGAGGGTGGCCGCGGTGCCGCCTCCGCCTTCCTGCGCAAGCACCAGCGGCGCCTGGTCGAGAGCGTGGCCCGCGCGACGGGCCAGCACCGCTACCTGATCGACCACGTGCTACGCGAGATGATCCTGCGCAGCCGGACGGGCAGCTACCGCCTCGTGATCCATGACCGCGACACCCTCCTCGACGCGTCTGCCCTGCTGACGTCCCTGACGATGCAGTTCCTCCACGGTGGGCACCACCGCTATCACCGATGAGGCGTCTGCGCGTCCTGGTGCTGATGCACCAAGAGCTGGTTCCGCCCGACTCGCTCGAGGGGCACAGCGAGGAGGAGATCAACCGTTGGAAGATGGAGTTCGACGTCCTCGCGACGCTCGAAAGGCTCGGGCACGAGGTGCGCGCGCTCGGCGTCGAGGACGAGATCCTGCCCATCCGCCAGGCGATCAGCGGCTTCCGGCCGCACCTCTGCTTCAACCTGTTGATGCACTTCCACGACGCGGGGGTCTACGACTCGGCGATCGTGAGCTGGCTCGAGCTGATGAAGATGGCCTACACCGGGTGCAACCCGCGCGGCCTCTTGCTCGCGGGTGACAAGGCCCTGAGCAAGAAGATCCTCACCTACCACCGCATCCGCACGCCACGCTTCCTCAACTTCGCCCGCGGGCGGGTCATGCGCGCGATGCCGAAGAACCTGCGCTTCCCGCTGATCGTGAAGTCGACCAGCGAGCATGCCTCGACGGGGATCTCCCAGGCCTCGATCGTCCGCAACGAGGACGCCTTGCGCGAGCGCGTCGAGTTCGTCCACAGCAACGTGGGCACGGCCGCGATCGCCGAGGAGTACATCGTGGGCCGCGAGCTGACCGTCGGCGTGCTCGGCAACAAGCGCCTCGAGGTCTTCCCCGTCTGGGAGATGTTCTTCGACTCCCTGCCTGACAGCGCGCCTGCCAACGCGACCTCGCGGGTGAAGTGGGACAAGATCTACCAGAAGAAGATCGGCCTACGCACCGGCCCTGCGGAGGACCTTGAGCCCGAGCTCGACGAGCGCATCCAGAAGACCGCCAAGCGCGTCTACAAGGCCCTCGAGCTCTCCGGCTACGGCCGCGTCGACCTGCGCCTCGACGAGGACGGCCAACCCTGGGTCCTCGAGGCCAACCCGAACCCCGACCTCTGCTT
>JAQBVH010000765.1 GCA_027623615.1 Planctomycetota bacterium
GAGCAGCACCGGTCCGCTGCTCATCGCCCCGGTGATCGGAATGTTGAGCAGGGTCTCGAAGGACTCGATGTCCTGCTCCTCGTACTGCGCGCCGATCAGGTAGTGGTTGCCGTTGGGGGCGATCCAGAACGAGGGGCTGAAGTTGACCGAGGAGTTGATCGCCGCGGTCACGTTCTTGATCACCTCCTCCTGGGTCAGCCCGAGGTAGGCCGCCTTGACCCGGTCGACGTCGATCTGGATGGCCGGGTAGTCCAGGGGCTGGGCGACGCGCACGTCGGCGGTGCCGGTCACCTCACGCACCTCCTCGCGAATGGTGTTCGCGAGCTCGTGGAGGACCTGCAGGTTCGAGCCCTGGACCTGGATGTCGATCGGAGCTGGCAAGCCCATGTTCAGTGCCGCGGTGAGCATGCCGCCGGTGTCGAAGGCGAACTCAACCCCGGGGAAGCGCTCGGCCAGGACTCCGCGCAGCTCGACCACGGCCTCCTGGGCCGTGCGCGTCCGATCGTCCTTCAGCTGACAGAGCACGAAGGCGTCCATGGGGCCCTCGTTCGGCGTGTAGGCCGCGGGCCAGTCGTAAAGCACGCCGATGTTGGTGATCATCAGCGACAGGTCGGAGGCCTCGTCGTCGTCGCCGGGGTCGGCGCCGCCGAGGACCTCCTCAACCGTGTCCTCGACCGCGAGCATCATGGCCTCGGTGGTCTCGAGGTTTGTGCCCACCGGGGCGCGGGCGAGCAGGGTGAACTGCCCGGCGTCGACCCGCGGGAACAGCTCGGTGCCCAGCTGCCCCATGCCCCAGATCGCAGCGCCGCCGGCCGCCAGGGCCAGGAGCGTGACCAGGACCCGCAGCCGCAGGCAGGTGCGTACGACGCCGACGTAGACCTTGGTGATGTGTTGGAAGACGCGACCCTCCAGCTTGGCCTTCTCCGGCATGATCTTGGCCGCCAGCGCCGGGATCAGGGTCAGCGCGAGCACGAAGGAGGTGATCGTCGCTAAGGTCACGGCCACCGCGAGGGGCGTGAATAGGTAGCGCGCCATCCCGGTCAGGAAGACGACTGGGAAGAACACGACGACGAAGGTCAGGGTCGACACGAACACGGGCAGCGCGACCTCGCGCGCGCCGTCGTGCGCGGCCTGCAGCCGCGTCTTGCCCATGCGCTGGTGCCGCACGATGTTCTCGGTGACCACGATGGCCTGGTCGACCAGGATGCCGACCGCCAGGGACAGGCCGCCGAGGGTCATCGCGTTCAGGGTGTCGCCGGTGAAGAACAGACCGATGAACGCGCCCAGCATCGCCAGGGGCAGGGCGATCAGGACGACCGCCGTGTGACGTAGGCTGCCCAGGAACAGGAGCACGACCAAGGCGACCAGGCCGGCGCCGACCAGGGCGCTGGTCTGCAAGCCGTCGATCGTG
Source organism: Planctomycetota bacterium (assembly GCA_027623615.1). GTDB lineage: Bacteria > Planctomycetota > UBA1135 > UBA1135 > JALWOP01. The sequence goes on from JAQBVH010000765.1 coordinate 1,412, forward strand.
CCGCGCACGGTGGCGGACTGGTCCATGACCACGGCCATGCGCAGGTCGGCGGCCTTGGGGTCGAACTCCTTGATGCGCGCGAGGATCTGCTCGGTATTGCGGTTGACCTCGTCGACGATCTCCAGGGTGTTGGCGCCAGGCTGGCGGTAGATCGGGATGTAGACCTGCCGGCGCCCGTTGATGCGCACGAGGTTGGTCTGGATCTGGTGGGAGTCCTCCGCGTGTCCCACGTCGCTAAGGAACACAGGCGCGCCACTGCCGATCTTGATGGGCGTGTCGTTGAGCTCCTCGACCTCCTCGACCATGGCGTTCGAGAGGACCAGGTAGTCCCGCTCGCCAATCTGCGCCGAGCCTGTGGGTACGAACGGGTTCGCGTTCTGGACCGCCCCGACCACGGACATGGGGGACAGTCCGCGCGCCTCGAGGGCGTCGCGATCCACGTAGGCCAGGATGCGCCGCAGCACGCCGCCGTAGACCGCCGGAGCCACCACCCCGGAGATGGCCTGCAGCCGGTTGCGCATCTCGTAGTAGGCGACGTCGTAGAGCTCCTTCTCGCTCATCGTCTCGGACGAGACGGCCAGGAGGCACAGCGGCACCGAGGCCGTCGGGTCGAAGGGCATGACCATCGGCGGCAGCGTGCCCGGTGGCAGGTAGAACATGTCGCTCATCGCGAGCGAGGTCACCTGGGACATGGCGTCGGCGTCGTCGATGTCCTCGCGGAAGAAGTCCTTCACGATGCACACGCCGAGCATCGCCTTGGCCTCCTGGTGGTCGATGCCGACGGACTGGCCCGTCCAGCGCTGGAGGCGCGACATGATGTCCCGCTCGACCACCTCCGGCGGCATGCCGGGGTAGAGGGTCACGATCTGAACCGCGGGGGTCCGGAATGTCGGCAGGAGATCGGCGGGGATCTTGCGGACCGAGAAGGTCCCGAGCACCAGGAGCGCGAGCCCGAGGACGGCGACCAGATGCGGGTTGCGGAGGGCTGCGCGGATCATGAAGGACCGAGGAGTTGCGGCGAGCGGTCATGGTACTTGCATCAGGCCAGCGCACCCCGAATCAGCCACGGGACCGACCCAGGTCGTCAGGCAGCGTGCGTCATCGACTCCCAAGGAGTGCGCCCAGGAACTCCTCGTACACGAGCCTGGCGGTCAGGCTGGCGCCGCGCTCGTTGGGGTGGCGGTCACGCGGGATGACGTAGGCCTCGAAGTCCCCGTTCATCTCCGCGAGCAGCGTGGGAGAGATGTCGTGGAAGGGGACGCCCAGGTCCTCGAAGAAGGCCGGCGCCTCGGCGAGGAAGGCGCGGGTCGCCTCGAAAGGCGCGTCCTCGGGCGCGGGCAGGTGCCAGCCGGTCGTGCCGACGACCAGCTCGGAGTCGTGTGCCTGGCA
>JAQBVH010000766.1 GCA_027623615.1 Planctomycetota bacterium
CTTCCGTGGTCGCGTCGGAGTGTCGCGCGGGGACTAGGTGATCACGGTCCCCGTGGACACCCGCCTCAGCGTGGGATCGTTGGCCTCCCATGCAAAGCCGTGTTCGACCTGTCCGTCAGCTCCCGGGATCAGAATCCTCAACGGGTGGTTCTGGTCGAGGGAGCAACCCAGTCGCTCGAGCTCTGTCTGTGCGTAGCGCAACTCGCGTCGGTGCGAGGCGAGCGTCGCCTTGAGGTCGAGCAGGTTCTCGAGGTCGCCACCGCGACGCTCGTGGAGTGCGATTCGGCCCTGGAGGATGCGCACTTCGTGCGTGCGTTCGGTGATCTCCGTGCCGATGGACTGGAGGAGCGGCAGGAGCCGCTGGGCGTGGGATCGGTCGTAGGCTTTGTTCATCGGAATGCTCCTAGCTGGACATCCGAAACAGCGGGGTGATGGTCGTCCTCCGAAGGGAGAAAAACCTTCGGAAACCCTTACCAACGGCGTTCTTGGGGTCCCCATGGGGGATTTGCTCCTGGATCCGGCCCCCCATGCCCAGAACGCAGACGCCCCTGCTCCCGGCCAGAGGGGGGGAGAGCTGGGAAGGAAGGTCGCCGCTCAGCTTGTGGCTGCCTGCGCTGCCCGAGTTGTCAGCGCGCGCACCACGAGCGAGGATTCCCCCATGCCCGTCGCCGACATCGTGCACCTCGAAGAATTCGCCGCCGCCCATCGCCTGCATGCCCGCGACCTGGGTGTCCAGGAGAACGCCGAGACCTACGGCGCGTGCCAGAACATTCACGGGCACAACTACGTGCTCGAGGTGACCGTGCGCGGCGAGGTCGATGCGCGGACCGGCATGGTCATGAACCTGGTCGACCTACGAAGTGCCATGCGCGAGGAGATCGTCGACCAGGTCGACCACCGCTTCCTGAACGAGGACGTCTCCTTCTTGCAGGACCTTCCCGTGATCACGACCGAGAACCTGGCGATCGCGTTCTGGTCCCGGCTCGCGGCCCGGGAAGCAGGTTGGGGTGGCCCCAAGCTCCACCGTGTTCGTCTGATGGAGAGCCAGTCGAACATCGTCGACTACTACGGCGAGTAGCGCTTGGAACAAGTCCGGGGCGGTCTCCTGGAGACCGCCCCGGCATCACGTTTCGGGTTGTGCCGTGGTTCATCGACCGCTCTCGCCACCGAGGCCGCCCGTGCGCGCCGGGCGACGGGTGCCCGCGTCCTGCTTATCGGTCGCGCGCCGTGAGCCTGTGCCTTGACCGCCCTTGTCCTGGCCTTGCTGCGCTCCATCCGTACCGCGGCGGTTGGTCGAGGGGCCAGCGTCGCCGGATTGCTTGGCGTCCGATCCGGTCGTCGGCGGGGAGGTCTCCTCGCGAGCTCCCGGGCCAGGGTCTTCCACCGGAAGCGCGGCCTTCGCGCGTGCGTCGAGGGCGCTCGCGAGTTCGCGTCCCTCGTCCGACGTCAGGGAGCCGGAGACCACGAAGCTGCTGATGCGCTTCTTGGCAGCGACCAGCGCCGCGCGCAGGGCCATGGGATCCGCGGCCGGACCAGCAGCGGTCAGCACGGCGTGGAAGTCCTTGGCCTGGTCCTCGGTCATTCGGCCTCCGTCGACGAGCCGACGGACGTACCCGGCGGCGCGCTGTTCGGGCGTGGCGCGGGGGGTCTTCGGCTGGCCCCCCTTGCGGGCCTCCTCAGCCCGCGCCGCAGCCTGGGCCAGCTCGGCCTGACGGGCAGCCGCGGCACGCGCCGCATCCACCTGGGCCTTCTCGATGCGGGCCTTCTCGATGCGGGCTGCGTCCTGGCTGGCCTGCTCCGCCAGCAGGGCATCCTTGCGGGCTTTTTCGACCCGGGCTGCATCCTGCCGCGCTTGCTCGGCGCGAGCCGCGTCCGCGGCGGCCTTCTCGACGCGGGCGGCTTCGGCGCGCTCCGCATCGGTCTTGCCGTCCGTCGCGGGCGGATCGACCGGAATCGGCGCACCACCGTCCGGACCTTCCTTCGCTTCCTTCGCTTCGGCGGCCCGCGCCGCCTCCTCACGGGCTTGTGCGAGGCGCTGCTGTTCCTCACGGACCTTCTCTGCCCGCGCCAGGTCCTCGGCCGCTTGCGCCTGTCGAACGGCCTCGGCGCGCTTGGCGTCCGCGAGAGCCTTCTCCCGGGCCTGATCCGTGCGCTCCGCGTCCTGGTCCTTCTTGGCGCGTCGGGCGGCCGTGATGCGTGCGACCTCGGCGTCGAGGTCCTCGTCGACGTTCTTGCCAGCCTTGATGATCAGCTGGCGGTAGAAGAGCGTGAACTCCGACTCGGAGAGCTTGCGATCCCGGTCCACGTCGTACGCGACGAATTCCTTGCTGGGGATACCATTGCGACCTGCTTCGAGGGCGCTGATGCGAGCGTCCCCGTCCCGATCGACCCGTTCGAAGAGGTCCCGTGCCTGCTTGAGGGAACCCTCGCCCTCGGGGTTAGCCGAGGTCGAGATGGTCAGGGCCAGCAGGGTGGTGAGCGTCAAGGCTGCATTCTTCATCGTGGGCTCCTCCAGCGAGGGTGCGGAACGGAGTTGTCCGAGCGAGCGGCGTGCCAGGGGACGACACCAGGGGGGAAACAACGCTAAGTCGTTGCTTTCCCGCCCTCTAGGTGGAGTCCTGTCCAGAGCCGCGCGCCTCGCCAACGTCCTCCATCGGGGACACGGACGCCTGAGTGCCAGTCGAGTTGGCATAAATCCCGGTGGATCAAGACTAGGCGACCCCGTTGGGGCCGCCTACGCCTCCTGCGGAGGCGTGAGATTTTCTGGCGCGACACCTGACGGTGTCACTGCTCGGAGGCT
>JAQBVH010000767.1 GCA_027623615.1 Planctomycetota bacterium
CGCGCGGTGTCGTAGGTCGTGCGCGCGACCCGGCGCAGGTAGTCAACCTCGCCAACGCCGGAGGCGCCGAGCAGCTCGTCGCGCAGGGCCTCGATCTGCTCCGCGCCTGCGTGCAGCTGGAAGCCGCGCGGGTCGCGCACGGTCGGCGGCATCACGTGACGGCCGCGCATCGAGAGAGGGAGATCACCTGGCTCCACCGCGAGCGCGGGCATGGCTTGCTCGTCGTCCTTGGCCAGTGCATCCGCGAGCCGACCCAACCAGCCTGTGTCGCCCGCGGGCGCGTGGGGTGCGGCGGTGTGCCAGACTTCCAGCGAGCGGAAGTGCGAGCGATCCGCTCCCGGGTAGCCGACACCCTGAACGACGGCGAGCTGGCCCTCCTGGTACAGCTCTCCAAGCCCGGTCAGCGACGGGTGCAGCCCGTGGCCTTCGTCGAGGGCGTGCAGGCCACCCTTGGCGAGGCCCAGGTTGGGGCGCATGCGGTAGTAGGCGTCTTGCGCGTGAGGCACGACCGTGTTCAGGCCGTCGTTGCCGCCCGTGAGCTGGAGAACCACGAGGCAGCGCTTGCCGCTGTCGCGCAGGTCCATGCCAGGCGGCTGCTTGCCGAGCGAGAGCGGGCTCAGTGCCGGGAGGATCGCCGAGGCGCTCAGGCCACGCTGCAGGAGGGTGCGTCGAGTGAGCATGTCAGACCAGGTGGTACTCGGGGGCGGTCAAGACCAGGGCGACGATGCGCCGCAGGGCTTCGCGATGCTCGTCGGCCTCCTCTGCCGCGCGGCGTGCAAGGGCGACCAACTCGTCGCTGGCGCCGTCGGGCAACAGCTGCGCGAGGACGAGGTCGGGCATCTCGGTGGCGGACTCGCTGATCCCCGAGGTGAAGTCGAACTCGTCGCCGTGCTCGCGCGCCAGGTCGGTCAGGTGGTTGTGGCGAGCCAGCCAGGTGCCCGCGTGGATCCAGGCGCGGCCGCCGTCCCAGCCCTTCACGCTGGGCGGGCGGTAGAGGGCCTGGCCCATCTCCGTGGCGGCGCGGGCGAGCTTGCGCGGGGCGACGGCTCGACTGCCGCCCAGGTTGATCAATGTGATCGCGAGCATCTCGACCGGCCCCGAGATCCGCGCGCGCCGACTCGTCGGGCCGAGGAAGAGCTCGGAGCGCAGCAGCTGCTCGAGCGTGCGCTCGATGTTCCAGTCCTGCCCGACCAGGACCTCGGACCAGGTGGTGACCTGTTCGTCCGTGGGAGTGGGCACGGCGAACTCCTCCAGCAGCTTGCGGGCCACGTGCCGCGCGCAGGCGGGGTGTGCGAGGACGAGGTCGATCACGTCCTCGCCGCTGAAGTTTCCGCGGGAGCCGAGCACGTCCTTGAGGCCCTCGTCGTGGTACTGCCCGCGGAACACGAACTGGCGTCCCTTGACACCCCAGCCGCTCAGGCCGCGCGCGGCCTCCCGGATGTCGCGTTCGGTGTAGTTGCCGATGCCAAGACCGAAAAGCTCGAGCACCTCCCGCGCGAAGTTCTCGTTGGGGTGGCCCTTGCGGTTCGCGTTGCCGTCGAGCCACACGAGCATGGCCGGGTCCTTACCGACCGCGTGCATGAGCTCGCGGAAGTCGCCCAGGCCCTGCTCGCGAAAAAGCTGCACCTGGCCGTGCATCAAGCGCACGTCACCGACCTTGTCGTGGGAGGTCGCGAAGTGATCGTGCCACATCAAGGCGACGCGCTCGACCAGAGGTGCCCGGTCGCGCAGGATCAAGGACATCCACCAGGCCTGGAGCTGCTCGATCTCCTCGAGCGCCATGAGCTTGTCTACGCCGCGGGTCAGGAGCGAGTCGTGCTGGCGGCGTTCGAGGAGATCGCTCAGGACCGCGTCGATCCCGGTGGCCTGCTCGAGGGTCGCGCGGGTCGCGCCGAAGCCGACGCGGCGGTAGACGTGGGCGGCGGTGGCGCGGTCCCAGCCCATCACTCGTCCTTCAGGATCAAGCTCAGGCTCACCCGCAGATCACGCGCGGCCGGACGAGCGGTCTCGAAGCGCAGGACCTCGATCATCGCGGACAGGGCGCGCAGTCCCTTGATCTCCTTGCGCGCCTGCTTCTCGGTCTTCCCGTCGCTGAGGACGGCATTGAGCACCAAGGTCTCCATGTTCGCCTCGATCACCCGCGCGATCTCGGTGCCTGAGAACTCGAGCATCTCTCCGCGCTCGGGCGGATCGATCTCGCCCCGGGAGATCTGGCTGACCAGGTCCTTGACCAGGTTGCGGTGGGTGCCGAGCACGAAGGTCTTGCCGACCAGCGCGCAGGCGGGTTCGAGGTTGTAGCGGGCGTCGACGCCCTCACCCTCGCCAGGACGCCGATAGGTGCCGTACGTGATCGTATGCCCCTCGTGGAGCTCGAGCTTGACTGTGAGAACCGGCTGCTGGTTCTGTGCGGCGTCGATGTTGAGGATCGAGAGCAGGGACTGAGTCGCGGCGACCAGCTGCGAACCGATCGCGTCCGGTTGGCTGCTCCGGACGAGGACCGCGGCGCCCGGCAGGGGGATGTCCGGTACGGCGCCGTCGTCGAACTCGACCGGGCGCGCGATGACGCCGATCCACGGCTCGAGGTTGGGCAGCAGGTCGTCCGTGATGTCCTGACCGCCGAAGAACAGGGCCAGGTTCGAGATCGCCTCCGCGAAGCCGGGTTGGGCCTCGACCGGGAACAGCTCGCCTCGATGCTTGAAGATCGCTTGCAGGTCGCGATAGAGGACGGCGCGGGCGGTGTCGTCCGCCTTGGCCGCCGGTAAGGCGGGCGGGGTGGCCCCAGCAGGTGCCAGGATCTG
>JAQBVH010000768.1 GCA_027623615.1 Planctomycetota bacterium
TCGCGGCGCATCCCCAAGCGCCCGACAGCCTGCGCGTCGAGGCCCTGCGCTGGGCGGCCCATGCGCGCACCGTGCTGCAGGAACCAGACCTGGCCCTCTTGCATCTCGACGAGGCCATGACGCTTGACGCGGCCGACCCCTGGCTGCACTACGCGCGGGGGACCGCCTGCAACACGATGGGCGCTTACCAGGCGGCGCTCGCGAGCTACACCCGGGCCCTCGAACTCGATCCCGATCACTTGCGCGCGCGGCAGTGGCGCGGGGAGACGCGGCGCATGCTGGGCGACCGGGACGGGGCGCGCGACGACTTCGAGGCGACGCTCGCCCTGCTCGAGCGCACCTCGCCCGAGACCGTCGCCGCCTGGGGCGCGGACTGGGAGGCGCTCCACGACTGGGTCGTGGATGCCTTGGCAGGGCTGCAGGAACTCTAGAGCTCGGGCAGCTCGAGCTCGAGGTGCCCGCCGAGCGGCAACGCCGCCCAGGCGCCCGCGAGCTCGAGGAGCCTGGCGCGTCCCGCCTCGAGGAGCTCGTCGGGGTATTCTGCGAGGGCTCCGGAGCCTGCCGCCACGAAGTCGTGCAGCAGTTGGCGCAGCCCCGCGTTGCCGGTCTGCGACATCCCGAACAGCTCGTACTGGTAGGCGTTCGTGAGGTTCTCGCACGCCAGCGCGGCGGGGTCCTGCTCCTCGATCATGCGCTCGCTCGAGATCCCTGCGGCCGTGAGGCGCACGAAGCCGACCAGGCCGAAGATATCCTCGACCATGAAGTGCACGGCCTCGTGCGGGAGGCTCGCCTGGTTCCACGCCTGGAAGACGGCGGTGTGCTCGCCCCTGATCGTGACCGTGTCCTTGTCCTGGGGCGACTTGCGCTTCTTCAAGTCCATGCGCACGAGGGGCGGCATGAACGCACGATACCCAGCGCTCGGACGGCGCGCGACGCAACGCGGCGATCAGGGCGGCGTTCGTCGGTCCTCACTCGATCACCGGTAGCTCGATCAGGGACGCGCTGCCCGGCGCATGGTGGACGGTGAAGGTCGCCCCGGGCCGAGCATCGAGCCGGTCGAAGGTGTCCGCGTCGGCGCCGGCGAGGGCGACGCGCAAGCGGCTGCCCGCTGGGATGCGCACGGAGATCGGCCAGAGCGAGCAGCGTAGGCTGACCCGCTCGCCGCCGACCTGATCGTGCCAGTCCTCCTCGGCGAAGCTCGCCTGGGGCGGATCCCCGCGCACGCCTTCGATGTGACCGAGGTGGAGTCCGCCCTCGGTCAGGTAGCGGCTCTGCCCCTTGGGATCGACGACCTCCAGGTAGATCAGGGGCGCGGCGTCGCCCGTGCTGGGGGTCAGGCTCAGGGACACGCGCGGTGTGCCCGTCAGCTGCAGGTCACGCTCGAGCGGCGCCGAGGTCCAACACGCCATGCGTTCATCCATCGCGCCGCGATCGTGCAGCCCCAGCACGGGACCGCCGAGCTGGGTCGCCCAGCGGTTGCTCGGTCCGGTGCTGACGCCGTGGTCGACCGCGTACACGCTAGGCTCGGCGCCGCTCGCGGGCGCGGTGCGCTCGAGCGCACCCTCCGGTCCCAGGAACCAGGGCACGAGGTGGTGGTTCGCCGGGGGCCAGGCCTCGCTCTGGCGCAGCCCCTCCTCGCCGAGGTTGTGGTACTGCACGCGCGGCCACGCCGACACGCCGTTCTCGAGGCCCTTGAGGTGATGGTCGAAGAACGCCAGGCGCCACTGGGTCTGGGTCGCGGGGGGAGGATCGCAGGCGAAGGGGACCTGACCCACCACGAAGGGGCTTGCATGGAACAGGCCCCCGTGACTCGAGGCGAGCACGATCAGCTTCTGATCGTTCGAGAGCGTCCGCAAGCGCTCGAACGCGCCGCCGGCCGTGCCTGCGTCGAACCAGCTCGCCAGCACGAGGAAGGCGGCGCCGCCCTCCTCGATCTCCGCTTTCCACGCGGCGACCGAACACTCGGCCAGGGAGGGTCGTCCTTCGCGGCTGGTGTTCCGGCAGGTGGCCAGCCGTAGCTCCTTGCCCACGTCGATGTTCCCGGCGTGCTCCCGGAAGGCCTGCTCGCGCAGGCTGCCGTCCTCGTCCGCGTCGACGCGCGCCACGAGCTGTCCCCGCGCTCCGCCGTCTCCGCTGTCGAGGCCCGCGACCAACGCGCTCCAGGTGTCGATCAGGTTCGCGGCGTAGAGCCCGTACGGTCGTCCCGGGCTGGCGTAGACGTCCCAGTCCGACCAGCCGGGAATGACCGCCTTGACCGCGGGGTGTCCACAGGCCGCGAGCAGCTCCGCGGTCGTGCCGCTGTAGGAGGTGCCGTAGGCTCCGACCTGCCCATCGCACCAGGGCTGCTCGACGGCCCACTGCACGAGGTCGTAGCCGTCGCGCACCTCCCGGGGCCCGTACTCCGCGTCGCGCGTGCCCATGGACGCGCCCGTGCCACGCACGTCGACCTTGACCAGGGCGTAGCCGGCGTCGAGGAAGGCGCGGTCGAGGCGCGCGATGCCGCGCAGCCGGCGGCCGGTCGAAGCGCTCTCGCTGGCGCGCCAGTACCGCGTGAGCTCGAACAGGGTCGGGCGCGGGCCCGGGTGATTCGTCGGCAGGTGGACGTCGATCGCGATCAGCGTGCCGTCCTGCATGGGGACGTGGAGGGACTGGTCCTGGGCGGCGAGAGGTGCGACGAGGACGAACGTGAGCAGGGCGGCGCGCATGGCTACGAGGGTACTGGCGTAGGTGGCCTGCGCGGCAGCGCCCGTTGACGGACACATCCCGAACGCAACGCGCGCCGGCGCGGGAGGGC
>JAQBVH010000769.1 GCA_027623615.1 Planctomycetota bacterium
TCGCTTGGGGTCCATGGGCAGGCGCGTGGGAGGCGTCAGTCGCCTTCCCGCGCGGGTTCCTCCGGTCGAATGTCACGGCTAGGGATCTTCTCACGAAGCGCAGTCAGGAGGGAGGCGATCCGCTCCTCGAGCCGCTTGGGCTCGAGGTCAACGCCGCGGATGACGCCCTGTCCGTCGAGCAGGACGAGGAGGGGCTCCCCGTCCAGACGCCACGCCTGGGTCGCGGGGCGACGATCGCCCCCCTCCCAGAGGTGTTGTTTCCAGTCGATGTCACGATCCTCGCAGGCCCTGCGAAAGGCCTCCGGATCCGGGTCTCGGTTGAGGCCGAGCCAGGTGAAGGCTGCATCCCAGTACTGGTAGCGCAGGCGCTCGCCCTGCATCAGGCCGGGCAAGCTGTCGCGCTCCTGGAACGACCAGACGTGCAGCACGACGACGCGGCCTCGAAAGTGGGCCAAGCGCAGCTCGTTGCCCTTGGCGTCGAAGCCGAGGAAGTCGGGGGCCGTGGCGCCGACGCTGAGGTTGTCGAGGCGCCAGCGCAGGGCGCGCGCGCGGGTTGCCGCGGCGCTCCTGGGCCAGCGGGTGGTCACCTCGTCGAGGTAGCGGCGCGCCTCATGCTGGTCCTCGCTGGACTCGCTGCCCGGAGGCGCGCTGTTCGCCGCGAGGGCGACGAGCGTTCCGCCAGCCACCTCGGGCCGGACGTCGCGGTCGGCCAGCTCGCGGCCCATTGCGCGGAGGTGCTCCCGGGCGATCCAGCGCTCTGCGGCGACGAGGCGCAGGAAACGCTCGAGGGTCGGGCCCTCGAGGGCGCGACTCTGCCGGGAGAGGGCCTCGAACCGCAGCCGGCGGGCGCGCAGGTCGGCGGGCTCGGGGTGCGGCTGCTGAGACTCCGCAGGGGCTGCCCCGGATGACTGCGCAGGTGCGAACTGGTGTTCGAGCAGCCAAAGACTGGCCCGCGGTGCACCTTGGGTGTGCTCGAGCTGCTCGAAGCTCGCACGGAACTCCTCGACGAGCGCCGCCTGGTCTTCGGTCGACGTAGCCTCCCAAGCCTCCTCCAGAGCCGCGAGCGGGCCCAGGTCCGCAACCACGGCATCTTGAGCCTGCGCGAAGGGTACGGCCCCAGCCAAGGTCAACAAGACCACGCGGGCGAGGGGGGGTCGATCGCGGTTCGGCATGAAGTGCGGGCCGTGCTCCAGCGCGGGGACCACACGCCCTTACGTTCTGATAGCCGCAGGGATCCAAAACGGTGACGCGATCTTTGAAGAATCATGTCCGTTCCGGGATCCGGGAGCGGTGGGAGCGCTCGGATCGAGGGACGGACATGGGTGGGACACAGGAGCTGCGGCGAGATCGGTTGGGCGTGGGTCGAGATGGTGAGGGCCAACGCTGCGAGCGCGCTGAGCGCGCAAGGCGAGGTTCGTGCCGTGCCTCCGGTCTCCTTCGGTGTTGAGGAGGACGCGACTCACCCTACAAGCGCCACGACGATCTCGGCAAGGGCCTCCATCGCCGACCGGACCTTCCACCAAAGAGAGCGGCGCCGCCCCCATGGAGGGAGGCGGCGCCGCGTACGTGTGACCTCAGGTGAGGTCTTCTCAGGCTACTACTCGAAGGTGACTTCGATAGCGCTCGAGAAGTCCGAGCCACCACCGACGCGGCTCCACGCCTGGAAGTTCCAGGTGTCGCCCGCGGTCAGGGTGCCGCCGAGGGTGGGGATGCCACCGCCGCCGCCGCCGCTGACGCTGTTGTAGATGTCGGTGATGATGGTGCCACCGCTGTAGACGTCAAGGTCAGAGTTGTAGCGACCGATGCCGGCGGGGCCGACGCAAAGCTCGCCCGTGGCGCCCGGGGGGTTCACGATGGAACCCTGGGTGGCGCTGATGAGGAAGTAGCCGAAGAGGCCAGTCGGGTGGTTGTCGACCGAGAGCGTGTTGCCCGGGCCGCCGTCAACGGCGCAGGTGTCGATGCTGATGTCGCCGTCGTTGTCAGCGTTCGTGTCGCAGTAAACCGTGCCACACTCTGTGCTCGGATCGCAGGTGATCGCGCAGTCGGTGAACAGGTTCATCGAGAACTGAGCGGGCGGGCCCTGCGAAGGACCACCGCAACCGTTCGTGTTGGTGTAACCGCCGAAGAAGTAGCAGCCGGGGCCGATGTTGCCTTCGTCGATGGTGAAGAAGTCCTGGGAACCCAAGGCCGTGTTGCCAGCGACGCACGTGGCGGCCGGGTTGTAGCAGGTGCCTTCGCCAGCCGGAGCCCAGTTGGGATCGTGGCCTTCAAGGATCGGGCCAGTGAAACCGCCGTTGCCGGTGGCCCAGATGTGCGCGATACCGAAGTGGTCAAGGCCGAGCCCGCCACCCTGGTAGCCAGGAGCGCAGGAGCCGCCGTCAGCTTCGAGGCAGGTCTCGGCGCCGGTGAGGTCGATGGTCACGATCCAGCAACCGCCAGCGGTCGGAAGACCGGTGATGAGGTAGCCAGGGGCTGCGACCTGGCAGTTGGCCGCGTCCGCGCCGTAGAGGTCGCACGGAACGAAGCTGGGCAGGAACTGCCAGCTCCAGTCAAGCGTGTCGGCCTGCGAGCAGTACGACCAGTCGAAGCAGTTGATGAGGTAGGCGTCCTGGGTACCGCCGGCGCCGGTGCCGGGAACGATGCCTTCGTCAACGCCGAGGTTGCCTTCCCAGCCGGTGCCGAAGTAGCCCGAGGGGGCCGTGGCGCTGTAGATGACGTCGGAGCCGAGGTTGGCGGAGGAGCCAGTACGGGTCCAGGTGTTGGTGGTGACGTGGAACGTGCCAGCGTCACGGAC
>JAQBVH010000770.1 GCA_027623615.1 Planctomycetota bacterium
TCCCCGGCTATGAGATCCTCGGACGGCTCGGCGTCGGCGGTACGGCGGACGTGTTCAGCGCGCGCGAGAAGAAGACCGGGCGCTCGATGGCGCTCAAGATCCTCAACCCGCGCAGCACCCGGGACGCTCGCCAGCTCAAGGCCTTCGTGACCGAGGCGCGCCTGCTCGAGCGGCTCGATCACCCCGGACTGGTGCGCAGCTACGGGGTCGCGCGGGTGGGGGAGACCTATTTCTCGCGGCTCGAGCTGATCGACGGGATCACCCTGCTCGAGCACCTCGACCAGGACCAGACCTTCGAGGAGAGCGTCGCCCTGCGCATCCTGATCGAGGTGGCCGAGGTCCTGAAGTACATGGCCGAGGAGAACCTGGTCCACCGGGACGTGAAGCCGGGGAACATCATGCTCACCAACAACGCGACGGTGAAGGTGATCGACCTGGGCTTCTGCGCGAAGCTCAACGAGCAGAACCCCGAGGATTCGGCCGTGGGTACGGTGCAGTACCTCTCGCCCGAGCAGGCTGAGGGCGGCGCGAAGGCCGACCTGCGCAGTGACATCTATGCGCTCGGCGTCACCCTGTTCCAGCTCACTGTCGGTCGGCTGCCCTTCGAAGGCGACAGCGACGAGGACGCCCTGCGCGCCGCGGTCATGGACAAGCTGAGCTCGCCCGAACTCAAGAGCCGCGGGCTCTCCCCACACCTGCACTACTTCATCGAGAAGATGATGGCCAAGGAGATCGAGGTCCGCTATCAGGACTGGGACGAGCTGATCTCGAACATCCGCGAGCAGGTCGAAGGCCGCGACTCCCTCGACTACCAGTCCGAGGCGCGGGCGAAGCGCACTCGGCGCCGCTAGTCGATGTCGCCTTCCCCGGACGAAAGGGGCCTCACGGCCGCCGTCCCCTTCCGCTTCGCGTGCCATCGCTGCGGTCACTGCTGCAGCGGACCGTCAGGCCACGTCTGGCTGGAAGACGGGGAAGTCCAGGCGATGGCGGCGCGCCTCGACATGGCGGTCGGGGCCTTCGAGGCGCGCTTCGTGCGCACCGTGCCCGACCCTGGGGACGGTCAGCTGCGCACCTCGCTTATGGAGGAGGGCGGCCGCTGCGCCCTGCTCGAGGGCGCCAACCACTGCTCGGTCTACGAGGACCGTCCACGGCACTGCTCCACGTTCCCCTACTGGGAGCGGGTGCTGACCGACCCCGAGGCCTTCGAGCGCGCGCGCTCGGTCTGCCCCGGGATCGCGGTCGAGGTCTCAGCGGGCCTGCGCGCGCAGGCGTTCGCACAGCTCGAAGTGCTCTACGCCGAGCTCGAGCTCGAGATCGCGGACATCGAACCGCGCTGCGAGCTCTCCGGCCGATGTTGCCGCTTCGACGAGTTCGGGCACGAGCTCTTTGCGACGGGCCTCGAGGCGGACTACGCCCTGCACCGGGCGCCCATGTTACCCGAGCCGACCGGAGAGGGCCGCTGCCCCTACCACCAGGAGGGCCGCTGCACGAACCGCGAGGGGCGCGCGCTCGGTTGCCGAAGCTTCTACTGCGACGAGGACAAGGCGACCGCGCTCGAGGATCTGCACGCGCGGTTTCTCGACAAAGTTCGCGCCCTCGAACGGTCTATCGCGTATCCTGTGTCCTACGGGCGCTTCCCCGCGCTGCTCGCTGCGCGGGGGAAGACTCTCCCGAGCGGAGCGTCCGAAGACCTGGAACCGTGAAGGCAAGCGGCATCTTCATACTCACTGCGGTGGGGCTCCTCGGGGGAGGCGTCTGGTTCGCCTGGTGGCAGGCGGGTCAGGAGTCCGTGCGTTCCGTCACGGACGACGCGCCGGAGCAGGCCGAGGCGCAGGTCGATGTGCCCGAGAACCAGGCCGACTTCCAGGAACGCGACCCCGAGGTAGCAGGCGGTCCGCGTTGGACCGACCTGAACGACGCCGGGATCCGAGCCCTGGAGGTGGACGACTTCGAGGCGGCCATCAAGGCCTTCGAGGCCTGCCTCGCGGGGGACCCATCCGAGCAGGTCTACGCGCGCAACCTGGCGGAGGCCCTGGCCCGCGCCGCCGCCAGCCAGCACGAGTCCGGAAACGAAGACGAGCGCCTGGCCGCGATTCAGCTCCTCGAACGGGCGGTTGGCCTCGATCCCTCGCGCGCGAAGCTGGCCGACCTACTCGGCCGCTGGAAGCGCAGCGCCGCCGCCGAAGAGGGCTTCTACGTCCACCGCACGGACCACTTCCACATCTCCTACGACCTGGATCGCAACGAGGTCCGCGGCGAGATCGACGAGGTCGGTGAGCTGCTCGAGAAGGCCTACATGACCTACTCGGAGGCGTTCCAGATCTACCCGGCCAGCTCGGGGCCGATCCGGGTCGTCCTCTACACCCGCGAGGGCTTCGACCGGGTGACCGGCATCGGTCCCTGGGCCGGAGGGGTCTACGACGGCACGATTCGCCTGCCGGTGGGGGACCTGCATCGGGAGCTCCCGCGGGTGCGCAGTGTCCTGCGCCACGAGCTCGTGCACGCCTTCGTCCAGGAAAAGGGCGGCTCCGCCGTGCCCGCCTGGTTGAACGAGGGGCTGGCTCAGTGGCTCGAGTCCGCGACTCCCGGCTCACGGGCGAGCGAGGCTGCGCGCGCACGCCAGCGCCTCGTCGGGACGCAGCCCTTCCCCCTCGCGGAGCTGCGCGGGAGCCTCGCGGCCTGGGAAGACACGCAGGCGATCGAGCGCGCCTATGCCCAGGCCCTGGCGCTCGTGGGTTGGATCGCCAGCGAGTACCAGAACAACGGCGTCCAATCGAACGGCGTCCTGTTCG
>JAQBVH010000771.1 GCA_027623615.1 Planctomycetota bacterium
CGAGGACCGCGGGGACGTCGGTTAGGAACAACACCGCGTCAGCGTTCATGGCGGCGGCCAGGGGCGCGGCGGCGGCGTCGGCGTTCACGTTGTAGAAGTGGTCGCGCGGGCCGGGTTCGTCCTCGGCCAGCGGCGCGACCGAAGCGATCACCGGCACGATGCCCCCGCCCAGCAGCAGCTCGAGGATCGAGGTGTCGACCTTGACGACCTCGCCCACGTAGCCGAGGTCCCGCCCGCCCGGCGCATGCCGGCGCACCTGGAACAGACCCGCGTCCGCACCGGTCAGGCCGACCGCCTGCTGTCCAGCGGCGCCGAGGCTGGCGACCAGGGTCCGGTTCACCGTGCCGCCGAGCACGGCCAAGGCGACCTCGGCGGTCGCGCCGTCGGTGACGCGCAGGCCGTCGACCTTCTGCGTGCCGAGCTGGAGCCGATCGGCCAGGCTGCGGATCTGGTTCCCGCCGCCGTGCACACAGATCACCTCGTGCCCCGCGCCGCGCGCGCTTGCGACCGCTGCGGCGAAGGTCGCCCGCGCGGTCGCCTGCTCGAGCTGGGCGCCGCCGATCTTGACCAGGATCCTCATGCCAGTCCGAGTCCTTCCTCGAGGCCCAGGGCCAGGTTCGCGTTCTGCAGCGCCTGTCCGGCCGCGCCCTTGACCAGGTTGTCGATCACGCTGACGACGACGATCTGCCCGTAGGCGTCGGCCACCCCGAGGTGGCACTGGTTGGTGAGGTCCACGTCGTGCAGGTTCGGCATGCGGTCGCTGCGCACCGTGACGAAGGGCTCGTCCCGGTAGCGTGCCTCGAGGACCTCGCGCACGTGGCCCGCGTTCACGCCGGCGATCGGAGTCAGGTACAGCGTCGCCAGGATGCCCCGGAAGCAGGGCAACAGGTGGGGGACGAAGACGACCTGCTCCGTGCCCGCGCCCTGGTGGATCTCCGGTGCGTGGCGGTGCTCGCCGACCTTGTAGGCGGCGAAGTTCTCGGCCACGTTGCCGTAGTGGGTCGTCAGGCTCGGCGCGACTCCGGCGCCCGAGACGCCGCTCTTGCAGTCGGCGATGATCGGCGTGCCGTGCTCGACGAGCTGGCCTTCCAGGGCCGGCAGCAGGCCGAGCAGCACCGCGGTCGGGTAGCAGCCCGGGTTCGCGATCAGCTGCGCGCCGGCCACCTGGCCGCGGGCGTGCTCACTCAGGCCGTACACCGCGGCGTCGAGCAGGTCGGGCGCGGGGTGCGGCCCGCCGTAGGCCGCCTCGTACGCAGCCGGGTCCTTCAGCCGAAAGTCGGCGGAGAGGTCGACCACCTTGGCGCCTGAGTCGAGCGCCGCGCGGGCGAGGGGGGCGGCCGCGCCGTGGGGTGTGCAGAGGAAGACGACGTCGACCTCTGCGAAACGCGCCGTGTCGAGGGCGCCCACCCCGTCGGCGGCGGGGGAGTCCGCCCGCCCGCGCATGGGGAACGTCGGCTCGAGCACCGGGTGGGTGGCGAGCAACCCGCACAGCTCCTGGCCGGCGTAGCCGGTCGCGCCGACGATGGCCGCCTTCACGACGCCACCTCCGCGAGCCACGCGGCGACCTTGCTGGCGGTCGCGCTGGACCTGGTGACGAGCAGGATCGTGTCGTCGCCGGCGATGGTGCCGAGCACCCGTGCATCGGCGGCCCCGTCGATCGCGGCGGCGAGCGGCGCGGCGCCGCCGGGCGGCGTGCGCAGCACGACCTGGTTCTGGGCGGAGACGGCGGACTCGAGGTACTGACGCGCCGCCGAAAGGAGCCGGGCGCTCGGGTCGCTCGAGGTCCCGCCCGGTCCCGGCAGCGTGTATCCTCCCGGCCCCTTGGCCACCCCCAGGGCGGTCAGGTCACGGGACAGCGTGGCCTGGTTGGCGCCGAGTTTGCGCCCGGCCAGCAGCGTGCCGAGGGCGGCCTGGCTGGTCACGACCTCGGACCGCAGGATCTCGAGGATGGCGGCCCGGCGGGCCTCTTGGGTGTGGGTGACAACGTGCATAACTATGCGTTTGGTGCGCCTGATTATGCAGCCGATTCACCCGGCGTCAACCCCCTCGGGCCGATTTCCGCGCTGACTGGGGGAGCCCCCCGGCCAGGCTCCTCAGCAGCAACCCGGAGCTCGGGTCTTCCCAATTTTCGAGGCTCTTGTCTCCACGGACGGCGTCGCGACGCACTCTGTGCGTCAACCGGCGCACCCCGGTCTCCCCCGGGAATCCCAACCCCAAGAACTCAACGACCATGCGTCTTCTGCCCCTGCTCACTGGCATTGCTCTCCTCTCCTCCGGCGTCGTCCTCGGCCGCGTCCTGCCCCAGGACGTCGAGGGCGGTGACGACCCCTCCCAGCCCGGCCCCGTGCACGAGGCGATGAACGCCCGCGCGGGCAAGTACACGACCGAA
Source organism: Planctomycetota bacterium (assembly GCA_027623615.1). Lineage (GTDB taxonomy): Bacteria > Planctomycetota > UBA1135 > UBA1135 > JALWOP01. The sequence goes on from JAQBVH010000771.1 coordinate 2,390, forward strand.
TCGGTCATGACCCTCGAGGGCATGGACCCGATCAAGAGCGCCGGCACGGCCGAGATCGAGTCGATCCTCGGCGGGCGCTTCCTGCTCGAGAAGAACCGGGGCACGATGATGGGCGCCCCCGTCGAGACCCTGCGCCTGTGGGGCCACAACAACGAGACCGGCGAGCTCGAGTCCGTGTGGATCTACACGATGTCGACGGGCATGCTGACCATGAAGGGCAAGATGGAAGAGGACGGCGCGATCAACGGCGTCGGCTCCTTCTCGGACGCCGGCGGCACCCACGCGATGCAGATCCAGCTCAGCTTCCCGAGCGAGACCTCCCACGTGGTGACCATGCACCACGAAGAGGAAGGCATGGGCGAGGTCGTCTGGGTCGAGACCTTCACCAAGAAGGAAAAGAAGT
>JAQBVH010000772.1 GCA_027623615.1 Planctomycetota bacterium
AGGACCAGCTCGCCGAGCTGTTCGAGGACGAGTGGCGCCGCGCGATCCTGCGCGAGGGGCTCCGGCGCCTCGAGGAGTCGCGCATCGACAAGACCACCCTGGCCGTCTTCCAGGCGGTCACCCTCGATGCACGCGAGGTGGCTGAGGTCGCGGCCGAGTACGGCATGAGCGCCAACGCGGTCTACCTGGCCAAGTTCCGCTGCCTCGAGCGCCTGCGCGGCGTGCTGAGCCTGGTCGAGGGGGAGTGGGTGTGACCCAGGAGCACGAGAGCTACCGCGACGCCCTGCGGGAAGCGGGGGAGGACGCCGACGAGTCGCTCCTCTCCGTGCACGCCTCCCTCGCGGCCCAGCTCGGAGCGTTGCGCTCACCGGAGAGGGACGACGACGACCCCGTCCCCGGCTACGACCTGCTCGCCGAGCTGCACCAGGGCGGCCAGGGCATCGTCTACCGCGCCCTGCAGCGCAGCACCCAACGACAGGTCGCGGTCAAGCTCCTGCTCGGCGGCTTCCACGCCTCGCCGCGCAAGCTGCGCCGCTTCCAGCGGGAGATCGAGCTCGTCGCCACCCTCGATCACCCCAACATCGCCACCGTCCACGACAGCGGCGTGACGCCCGACGGTCGTCCCTTCTTCGTGATGGAGCTGATCCAGGGTGAGCCGCTCGGCGCGCGCCTGCGGCAGCGCAGTCTGGGTGGCCGCTCGGTCAACGAGCCGACCACGCGCGAGATGCTGCGCATCGTGCTCGACGTGTGCCGCGCGGTGCACTACGCGCACCAGCGCGGCGTGCTGCACCGTGACCTCAAGCCCGGTAACGTGCTGGTGGACGGGTCCGGCGCGCCCCACGTGGTCGACTTCGGCCTCGGCGTGCCCACCGACGAGGTCGTGGCCGCCGGCTCGCGGCTCACGCGCACGGGCGAGTTCATGGGCACCCTGGCCTACGCCTCCCCCGAGCACGTCTGCGGGATCCCGGAGGAGATCGACGTCCGCAGCGACGTGTACTGCCTTGGGGTGATGCTCTACGAGGTGCTCACGGGCGAGCTGCCCTACCCGGTCGAGGGTCCGATCCTCGACGTCGTGCGCCACATCCAGACGACAGCTCCCAAGCTGCCCACGGCGGTGCGCCGGTTGCGCTCCCGCAGCGGCAGCGTGGAGCGCGTGCTGGCCGGGGTCGACCGGGACCTCGATACGATCGTCCAGCGCGCCCTCGCGAAGGAGAAGAACCGTCGCTACCAGACGGCGGGTGAGCTGGGGGCGGACCTCGACCGCTACCTCGAGGGGCAGCCGATCCTCGCCCGCGGGGAGAGCACCTGGTACGTCCTCAAGAAGGCGCTGCTGCGCCACCGCGCTGCCACGGCCGCGGTGGTCACGGTCCTCGTCTCGCTCGTGGTCGCGACCGTGGTGTCGCTCACCGCGTGGAAGCGAGCCGTGCATGCCGCCGAGGAGGCGCAGACCCAGGCCGGCGTCGCGGAGCGCGAGGCGCTGCGCGCCGAGGAGATCGTGGCCTACCTGCAGGCGACGATGTTCGCCGTCACCCCGGACCAGGCCCGCGGCCACGCGGTGACGGTGCGTGAGGTGCTCGACGAGTCCACGGCGATGCTCGACGAGGCGCGCTTCAAGTCCCCTGCGGCCGAATACGAGCTGCGGGTGACGATCGGCAAGACCTACCAGGAGCTCGGGCTCTCGCGGGAGGCCGAGCGACAGTTCCGCGCTGCGGCGCCCCTGGCCGAGGCCCTCTTCGGTGCCGGCAGCTTCGAGCTCTGCGACCTCGAGCTCAGCAGGTCCGGCGCAGCGATCTCCCTCGCGGAGTACCAGCGGGCGCGCCGGCTGGCCGAGGGCGTGCTGCTCGCGCTGGACGCCGCGGAGCAGCCGAACCACGGCCTGCGCGGCCTGGCCCACTCCCACCTGGCCAACATTCACGCGATCACCGGCGAACCCGAACGCGCCGAAGAGCACCTCCAGGCTTCACAGGCGGCCTACAGCCAACGCTACGGCGTGGACTCCCCCCAGGTCGCGGGGCTCTACGACACCCAAGCACGCATCCTCTTGATGCGCGGCCAATTCGACGCCGCCGAGGAGCTCGCCCAGGAGGCCCACGCCCGGTGGCAGGCGACGGACGCCGGGGGGGTCGGCGCTGCGCGGGCGCTGCAGGTCCTCGGGGAGATCTCCCGTGAGCGCGGCGACTACCCGACGGCGCGCGAGCGTTGCCTGCGCGAGACGGCGTTGGTCCGGCAGCTCTACGGGGACGAGCATCCGCGCGCTCTCGTGGCCCGCAGCGCGCTCGCGATCATCGACCTCCACCTGCGCGGACCGGACGCCGTGGCCGAGGAGGTCGAGGCAATCTACGCCCTGCGTCCCGGCCTCGAGACGCGCGACCTCTTCACGGCGCGCACCCTCCACAACCTCGGCAGCCTGCTGGAGCACCTCGCCGAGTACGACCGAGCGGAGGAGGTCCTGGTCGAGGCGATCGCGCGCTTCGACCAGATCTTCGAGGACGACACGGTCGATCGGAACGCGGCGCTCGGGCTGCGCGGCTGGGTGCTGCTGCGCCTCGGTCGATCGATGGAGGCCCGCGCCCTGATCGAGGAAGCGCTCACCAGGATCCAGAAGCTGGGCGGCGAGCGGACTCCGTCGGAGGCGAACTTTCGCCTGCAGCTCGCGTGGGTGCTGTTCCAATCGGGAGAGGCCGAGGTCGCGATCGAGGAGGCGCGCACGGCGCTCGCAATCCGCCGGCAGTTCTATCCTGCGGAGCATGACCAGGTGAACTCCGCCCAGGCCGATCTGGGCCTGTTCCAT
>JAQBVH010000773.1 GCA_027623615.1 Planctomycetota bacterium
GTCGAGGAACAGCGCCTCGCCCGCGCGCTGGCGCAGGTCGAGGCCGACCAGGTCGTCGCGCCGGGTCCCGAGGTTGACCTCGTCCTCGAGTCGCATCACGTCCAGCCGCGCGCGCGCGCCCTCCCAGGGCTGCGCCGCGACCCACGCGCCGCCGGTCAGGTCTCCCGAGGAGCTCTCGTAGAGCCGCACCGGCTGGCCCGCATAGACGCCGTACTCCCAGCGCCGCTCACCACGCGCCCGGGTGGCCAGCCTGGCCCCATCGAACCAGGCCGACTCCGGAGTGCCCGGTTCGATCTGTCGTCCCAGTCGCAGCGGCTCGAGCTTCTCGCCCACCGGGAGGTCGACCCAGAGGTGATAGATGTCGAAGTCGGTCGAGCCGCCCTCGGCGTCGGACAGGCCGCCGAAGATCGAGGCGTCGTTCGCGTCGAGGTCCCGGTTCACGCGCGCCAGCAAGGACGCTTCCCAGCCGTTGTCCTCGACGTCTCCGGCGCGGACGGAGGCCACGCCGAACAGATCATGGTCCTCCGTGTCGGCCTCGCCGTCGCGCATTCGATACTGAGCCGTCAGCGTCCCGCTCATCGCCGGCGCGTCGTCCTCGGACGTTGCAGAGCAGCCGACGAGGGTGAGCAGGACCACCGCGCGCCTCACTCGCGCTCCAGGGTCTCGTCCAGGAACGCCTCCTCGGCGGTGGCGCGCGGGTCGAGGTGATGGCCTTCGACCTTCAAGGTGTCGGCGAGGGCGCCGAGGGGCACCTCGATCGATCCGTCGACCTTGAGGTGTGCGCGTGTGTCGATCACCCGCTCGACCTTCTGACCAGCACCACTGACGACGAAGCGGATCTCCCGGCCCTTCAGTCCCGGCACGCGATGACCGGCCTGGTTCTCGATGACGAGCACGGATTCACCGCCGCGCTCGACGTGCCGCAGCTCGAACGCGCGGCGCAGGAAGCCGGGGTCGCGCGGCGTCTGCATGGCGTGGCTGCGGCCCGGTCGCGCATCCGCGGGAGCGTCGGCGGGCAGCGGCCGGGGCGCCATGTGACAACCGACACAGCTCCGTCCTCGGTCGGCCTGCTCGGAGGTCGTGAAATCGCGCGCAAGCCCCACGACGGGACCGATGGTCGTCCCGTGGCAGCTGGCGCACAACGCGTCCGCGTTCGCCAGGTGATCGGACTGGGCCGTCGCGTGGGCGTCGGTGCTCGCGCCGGTCGCGCCCAACCAGGCCCCTTCGGGACCGAGGTGACAGCTCGCGCAGTCGACGCCGTGCATGCGATCCCCCTCGCGCGTACTGGGCCGGCGCGGCGGCGGTCCGCCCCCGGCGAGCAGCGGCTGGGGCGCGTGGCACGAGTAGCAGCCATCCTTGCGCTGCACGTCCTCGAGGTACTCGAGGTACGCCTCGTCGACCCAGGCGATCGCGTGGGTCGTGGAGGCCCACTCCTCGACCACCTCGGCGTGACACTCGGCGCAGGCGTGACCCTCGATGTCGACGTGGGCCGGCCTGATCGGAACCGTGGGCGCCGGAGCCGCCAGTTCCCAGGGCGATTCATCGTCCTGGACTGCGGCGTGGGCCACGATGACGAGCGCGCACGCAACGGCGGCAACGCGGAGATGGCGCATGGGCTTCGGGGGGAAAGCGTCGGTGGGAGGCCGGAGATTCATCCTACTCGGGGCCTGCGGCGCCGGAGGATCGGGGTGGGATCAAGGTCATGAGGGGGACAGGCGTCAGACATGCCCCCCATCCGGAGCGCCGTGGAGCCCGCCGCGTTGCACACCGACTCGCCCCCCGCGCTATCCTCCCCGCCCATGAAGCCCTTCCTCGACGCCGTACGCGCGGCCCTCGCAGCGGAGACCGGACTCGATCTGGCCGAGCTGCGGCTGGAGACACCCCGCGACGCGGCCCTCGGCGACATCGCCTTCCCCTGCTTCCCGCTGGCCAAGGCGCTGCGCAACGCGCCGCCGAAGATCGCGGCGGAGCTCGAGGGCAAGCTCTCGATCGAGGGCGTCACGGTCAAGGCGACCGGGCCCTACCTCAACTTCACGGTCGACCGCGCCAAGCTCGCGGCCACGATCCTGGGCGAGATCGCGAGCGCGGGCGAGGCCTACGGTCACTCCGACGTGGGCAAGGGCAAGAAGGTCGTGGTCGACCTGTCCTCGCCGAACATCGCCAAGCCGATGTCGGTCGGTCACCTGCGTTCGACGGTGATCGGCGCGGCGGTGCAGCGCCTGCACGACGCGCTCGGGTACGAGACCATCGGCATCAACCACATCGGCGACTGGGGCAGTCAGTTCGGCAAGCTGGTCGCGGCGGTGAACCGTTGGGGCGGCGAGGTCGACCTCGAGGCGGCCCCGATCAAGAGCCTGCTCGCGCTCTACGTGCGCTACCACGAGGAGGAGGGCAGCGACCCGACCCTCGTGGAGGAAGGCCGCGCCGCCTTCCGCGAGCTCGAGAGCGGTGAGGAGGGTGACGTGCGCGCGACCTGGCGCAAGCTGACCGAGCTCTCGCTGCGCGAGTTCGACAAGATCTACGAGCGGCTGGGCGTGACCTTCGACGAGGTGCGCGGCGAGTCCTTCTACGAGACCTACCTCGACGCCACCTTGCAGCGCATCGTCGCGGCGGGCATCACCGAGGAGTCCGAGGGCGCGCTGATCGTGCGCGTCGACGAGTACGAGAAAGACTGTCCGCCGAGCCTGTTGCGCAAGACGGACGGGACGACCCTCTACGCGACGCGTGATCTGGCGGCGGCCTTCCACCGCCAGGACCTGTACGAGTTCGAGCGCT
>JAQBVH010000774.1 GCA_027623615.1 Planctomycetota bacterium
AGTTCCGGGGCTCCCCTTGCCCAGGATCCGACCACCCGCAGCACCGGTCGTTTCGGGCGCCGTGACCGCCTCGCCCCGTGCCGCCAGGGCGCCGAGGGCGGCGAAGACCAGGGCCTCGCGCAGGTCCGGGTCGACCCCATGGGCCTCGGTGGAGGTCGGGGCGTGGCCCAGGTTTCGCTCCAAGGCGTGTCGCAGGGCGAGGTTGTGCCAACCGCCTCCCGCCACCGCCAGGGGCCCGCTGCCTGGACCGGGCCCCCGCGCCCATGCCTCCGCGATCGGGCGTGCGACGACCTCGACCGCGCTGGCGAGCACGTCCTCGGCGGGTCCGTCCCAGCCCAGTGCGGCGACCCACTCCTCGCCGAAGGTGTCGCGACCGGTGCTCTTTGGGGGTTGGGCCGCGAAGAAGGGGTGGCTCAAGGCGGCGCGAACCCATTCCTCCCGCAACGCTCCGCAGGCCGCGGCCTGCCCCCCCGCATCGAAGGGCCGATCGAGGTGGCGCCGGGCCAGACCATCGAGGAGGGCGCCGGCGGGGCCGGTGTCGAAGGCCAGCGGCGGCCCCTCGGCCCGGAGCCACGTCAGGTTGGCCATGCCCCCGAGGTTGAGCACGGCCAGGGGGCGCACGGAGAAGAGGACCTGGTCTCCGTACGCGGACAGGGGCGCGCCACCCCCACCGGCCGCCACGTCCCGCTGCCGGAAGTCACTGACCACGGGGGCCCCGGCGGCCTCGGCCACGTGGCATCCGTCGCCGAGCTGGAGGGTGGCGGGACCGGTGGGCTCGCGGTCGTCGTGGTGATAGACGGTCTGACCGTGGCTGGCGACGAGGTCGAGGGCGCCCCCCTGGGCCTCGGCGACCGCCCGAGCCGCCTCTCCGAAGGCGCGCCCGAGGTCCCGATCGAGCAGCGCGGTCGCCCGCAGATCGCAGGGCCCGCCGTCGAGCACGGCGCGCACGCGCGTGGCGAGGTTGCCAGGGAAGGGACGGGTCTCGCCGGCCACGACCTCCTTCAGGGCCAGGCGCCCCTGGAAGAGTCCGAAGCGCGCCAGGGCCACGTCGATCCCGTCGGCCGAGGTCCCGGACAGGACGCCGGCGACCAGGGCCTCCCCCGCTCCGATCCGGCCGGCCAGGGCGGAGCTCAGCATGGTTCGTTCCACACGGGGCGCAGGATACCCTTGGGCCCATGAGCACTGCTGGGAAAGGCAAGGACGAGCGGGCGGCGATCCTCGTCGCCGACGACGACCCCGACATCCGCCTGGCCCTGGAGATGCTCCTGCAGTACGAGGGCTTCGAGGTCTGGACCGCCAAGGACGGCCGTGAGGCCTGGAAGCGGCTCGAGGCCGAGCGCGCGAACGGGCGCGGACCGGCGCTCGTGCTGACCGACCTCAAGATGCCCAACGTCGACGGCCTCGAGCTGCTCGACCAGATCCAGACCACGCCCGCGCCCCCGCCCGTGATCCTGATCAGCGGTCACGGGGACGTGGCCACCGCGGTCGACGCGATGCAGCGCGGGGCGTCGAACTTCCTCGAGAAGCCCCTCGACGAGAACCGGGTGCTGGTGACCCTGCGCACGACCCTGCGCGAGGGCAAGCTCGCTGCGGAGAACACCGGCCTGCGCCGCCAGCTGGCCGGGCGCTGGGAGATGGTCGGCGAGAGTCCGGTCATGGAGCGGCTGCGGGATCAGGTTGCCCAGGTGGCCCTGTCCGACGTGGCGGTGCTCGTCACCGGCGAGAACGGGTGCGGCAAGGAGGTCGTCGCGCGCAACCTGCACTACCTCGGTCCGCGGGCAGCCGAGCCGTTCGTGACCGTGAACTGCGCGGCCATTCCGGGCGAGCTGATCGAGTCCGAGCTCTTTGGCCACGAGAAGGGCAGCTTCACCGGCGCCATCGACCGGCGGGTGGGCCACTTCGAAGCGGCGGACACGGGCACCTTGTTCCTCGACGAGATCGGGGACATGCCCCTCGATGCGCAAGCCAAGGTGCTGCGTGCCCTCGAGACCCATGAGATCACGCGCGTCGGCGACAGCAAGTCGCGGCCGGTGGACATCCGCGTCGTGGCGGCGACCAACGCGGACCTGACCCGGGCGGTCGAGGACAAGACCTTCCGCATGGACCTGTTCTATCGCCTCAACGTGGTGCCCCTGCGGGTGCCGCCGCTGCGCGAGCGCAAGCAGGACCTGCCGCTGCTCGTCACGCGCTTCCTGATCGAGCTCGCCGAACGGGCGGGGCGCTCGCCGATGGTCGTCGCGGACGAGGGCCTCGAGTTCCTGTCCACCCTCGATTGGCCCGGCAACGTGCGCCAACTGCGCAACGTGCTCGAGGGCGCAGCGGTCTTCACCAGCGGCGAGGTCATCCTGCGCGAGGACCTGGAGGAGGTCGTCGCGGGCGGACCCGGCCTGCGAGCGCCGAGCCAGGGCGCGAGCGCGAGCCTCGGGAGCTACGACCCCTTCGACGCCACCAGCTTCGAGGAGTTCAAGAACGAGAGCGAGAAGCGCTTCTTCGAGCTGCGTCTGGCCCGCAACGACGGGAACATCAAGCGCACGGCGGAGGAGCTGGGGATGCAGCGCTCGCACCTGTACAAGAAGCTGGACAGGTACGGGCTGCGGTAGCGGTTGGTGCCACGCTTCGCTTGGGTTTCGGGGGGTGTTGGTCTTGCCCGGGCCCACCCACGGCAACTTGATTTCGGGCGACCTTTCTGGGCTCCGCGACCCCAAGGGGGAGAGACGGTTCCAGGGGCTGAGAGGGTTCGGCGTCGCCGACGGTCCGGGGGTCTGACC
>JAQBVH010000775.1 GCA_027623615.1 Planctomycetota bacterium
TGGATCCGCAGCGATCCAGCTCTCGCTCGGGCCGATCGTCAATCAGGCACGGCCCGCAGCCAGAAGTCGTCAATGCCCTTCACGAAGGCCAGGTCGTTGCCGGGTACGTCTGCGCCGTCGATCGTCCCGTCGAAGACCACGCAGAAGCGGATCACGTTGGGTGCCGGCAGGAAGTCGTTGAGCAGCTCGGGGTGGTCCACCCAGGGGGTGACCGAGCCGGCGACCAAACCGTTGGCCGGGTCGTTGAGATCGAGATCGCACAGGTTCGCCGGATTGCCCGTGTACCGGGCGCCCTGGAAGCGCACGACGATCGGGGAGGCGTCCGTCGGGTTGAGCACGTCGTAGCCCAGCAGGTTGCCGAAGGTCGTCTCGAACGAGTTCGGGAACTCGCTGTTCGCGCCCCGGAACGGAATCAGCTCCTCGCCGCTGCCGTCGTCCCAGATGACGGTCATGTTCCAGCCCATGTCCGCCGGGTCACCGGTGTTCGGGTCAGCCGCGTCATCGACGAAGGTGAGTTGGGTGTAGGTCCCCTCTGCCGCCAGCCAGCAGGAGCTCGAGGCCGAGATCGAGTCCGGACGCGAGGTCGGCCGGCTCGACAGGCCAGCGGGCGCGACGCTGATCCAGCCGAGGGAGTCGTCCGAGGGCTCGAACGGAGCCACGTCGTCCGCAATCGTGGAGCGGTCGACGAGTCCGGCCTGGTCCTCGATGCGCAGGAGGCCCGTGCCACCCGCACCGCCCAGGGCACCGGCCGCGAAGCCCGCGCCGCCCGAGCCACCGCGCAGGTCGATGCGACCGCCGACGTCCGCAATCTCGACCAGGGGTGCCACCAACCGCAGGGCGCCGCCCGAGCCGCCGCCGCCGGGCATGGCGTACTGACCCCAGTCGTGGGTGAACGGCGGGTCCGGCGGCTGCGAGCCGCGCGGGCTGCCGCCGTTGCCGCCACGGGCGTCGATGATGCCGTTGATCACGAGCTTGCGACCCGAGACGAAGTGCATCGCGCCGCCGCCGTAGCCGCCCTGGGCACCCGAATGGTCGTGCCAGGCGCGGAAGCTCGAGAGGGCGAAGTCGTTGATGCAGTCTTCGGTGTTGTTGCCGTCGTAGCCAGTCGCCCAGCTGCCGAAGGGATGGTTCGCCCCACCTCCGCCGCCGGACCCGCCGCGCAGGAAGCCCTGCGTCCAGTCCAAGGTGCGGAAGGTGTAGCCGAGGTTGTTCTCGTCCGGGGGCATGAGGCCGACCTCGAGCGAGTCGCCACCCGGCGTGTTGAGCGGGGTGTTCGGGTCCCCGAAGGGGAAGTCCGCGAGGGGCTCGAACGACGCGGCCACACCCGCACCACCGTCGGTGGCGTAGGCGCCACCTCCACCCGCTTGACCGACGGTCAGGGAGCGGCACTGGGAGTCGGCCGTCCCGAACAGGTTCGTCGTGATGTTGAAGGTGACCCCGTGGTTGTTGTTGAGCAGGGGGTCGGTCTCGGTGTTCAGGGTCGGGTAGTTCGTCGGGAAGTGGAGACCACCAGGGCCATCTCCGTCGATGCCGCCGCCGACGCCCTGGCCCGCGCGACCGTCAAGGTCCGCACCTACGTTGGTGCGGGCATCGTTGTCGGCGTCCGGAAGGTTCAACATGTCGCTGTTGACCGACATGTCGAAGCGGTCGCCGCCGTAGCCACCTTGGGCTCCGTTTGCCGCACTGACCGCGACAGGAATCTCGCTGTCCGGGTTGAGAACGTCCATCGAGTCGATCGCCTCGGGGGTCACGCCGACCAGGTCGATCGAGCCGCCGGTGTGGACCGTCGCCTCGCCACGGGACCACAGCAGTCCTGGCTGACTTCCCTCGATCCGCAGGTTCGCGCCGGGCTCGACTTCGACCACGTTGAACGGGAATTTGCCGTCGATCACCGACCAGCTCATGCCCCAGTCGGCCAGGTTGTCCCCGCTGCCGGTGGGGTTGACCAGGATGTCCGCCACGTGGTCGATCGGAACGCCGTCGGCCGCTACGAGGGGGAAGTCCTGCATGTCCGTGTTCAGAACGACCTGCGTGCCACCCTTCAGGATCAGGTCACCCAGGCGACCGGAGCCGCCGGTGATCCCGGGGGCGAGGCGGCCGCCACCCCAGCTTGCGCCGCTGCGGGTCGTGTCCTCGAAGGTGGTGTTGTCGAAGTCCTCGCCGTCACCGCCCGGCAGGTTGGTCTCACCGAAGAGCGAGAGCTCGGGCACCATGCCCGTCGTCCCGCCGCCGTTGGCCGGGAGCACCGGGTTCGACACGAGGTCCTGGACGCCGGTCGGGATCGTGACCGCGATGCGCCGCGGGCTGGCCGGCGCCGTCGGGCCCGCCGAGGGGAAGGGCAGGTTGGGCGTGAACGTGAGGAACGTCTCGAGTCGCTCCTGGTCGACGGCGAACTTGAATACGCCGTCCCACTTGACGCGGTCCAGGGGGTCAGAGGTTGACAGGGAGCCGTCGTAGTCGACCTCGACCAGGATGAAGGGGGCCAAGCCCGAGCTCGGGTTGAGCAGGGTGGCCACGTTCATGATGTCCGCGAAGCGCATCACGAGCTGGCTCTGGCGGAAGACGGAGTCCACCTCGGGGTCCTTCTTCGCTATGGCGGTCTCGAACCCGTTCGGGTTGTTGTTGATGTCGTACGAGGTCACACGCGTGACGGAGATCTCGACAGTGGGCGCACCGGGGACCGGGTCGATGATGCCCTCGGAGGTGTTGATCGTGCACTGCATCCGACTGCGGTTGCGCCGGCCGCTGGTCGACTGCACGTAGGGCG
>JAQBVH010000776.1 GCA_027623615.1 Planctomycetota bacterium
CCTGCAAGCGCACGAGTTGTGCTCCGCTGAGGAGTTCACGAACGTCGACCACCGTCAGCCCCTCCTCGAAGGCCCGTCCGAGAATGGCGTCGTCCGCGAGCGAACCACTCAACTGGAGCAGGTCGTTGCGCAGGTCCGTACTTTCCGGCGCGGTGATTCCGTCGAGCTCTTCTGGGTAGTACCGGCGGAGCCGGACCAGGGCGCCCCTTCGGATGGACGAGGAAACGTCACGCCGATCGAGGTCTTCGAGCAGGCTGGCGCGCAGGTCGGTCGGCGCCCAGGAATCGTCTACTACGAATCGACTGATCACCTTACCGTTGAACTTCTGGTACCAATGCGTCACGAAGGGCCGATTGGCGATGTGCCCAGCCAACTCGAGAGCACGCGCCGCGAGGCTGAGGCGGACCTCCGCTGGGAAGTCAGGTACGAGCACGTCGTCGCGAGCCAGGGCGTTTAAGTCCTCGAGTGGAAAGCTACCGACTGAGAAGCGCCTGGTGAACGAGGTCCACTCCGTCACGGGCAAGGCGTCGCCGCACTCCCCCCCGCACTCCCGAGCGAGGCGCAGGAGCACGGGCAAGGCCTTCGGGCCCCTCGCGATCACCTCTAGCTCCTCGTGATTTCCGAACTCCCGGCCCGAGAAGCCCGGACCGACGTATGAGGGCAGGCTGTGGAAGAAGCCTGCCGAGGACTCGACGAACTGAAACACATCACGGGTCAGCCCGGTCGGTTTCGTGATCGCCGCCCAGACCAGTCGCTCGAGGTCGGTCCGTAGTTCGAACGGGGGTTGCGGTTCGAACGCCTCCACGGCGCCAGGGTCGGGAACGAATTGCGGGGGCGGCGTGGTAACCGGCGGCTCCGTTCGAACGCGAGTCAGGATCCGCAAATCCAACACAGCCAGCACGATCAGCGTGATCCCGATCGCAAACCAATCTCCTCCATGAGCCCTCATCGCTGCGGTGCCTACGAGTGCGCGCCGCAGGTGATGGCGCGGAGGCGTGATCGAGTCGACGAATCCGCGGCGCTGGTCCCTCCGAACGCCATTCTGACCCACCCCAGGCCCCCAGTAACACGTCCTCGTTCCTCCTCCGCTACCCTGGCCCACGGAGGAATCATGACACCCACACGTCGCCAACTACTCACATCCGCTGGCGCGACCGCTCTGGTCGCGACGGTTGGTTCGCAATTGTTCGGTGAGCTCGGGCTCGCCTTGCCGCGGTTCAGCGGTGAGGACCTCGACCTCGGAGATCTGAACCCGCTGGCCGATCTGTTCGAGGAGCTCAGCCCCGACGCGCTCATGCCGCGGCTCGTGGCTGAGTGGCGCAAGGGCACGAGCCTCGCGCAGCTCACGGCAGCCGGGGCGTTGGCCAACGCGCGGTCGCTCGGCGGCGAGGACTACGAGGGCTACCACGCCTTCATGGGCATGGTGCCCGCCCTCATGATCGCCGGAGAGCTGCCGGCAAACGAGGCGCCGCTCCCGGTCCTCAAGACGCTCAAGCGCTCGGCCGTGCGTATGCACAAGGTCGGCGGCGGCACCCTGAGCGAGGTCAGCCCCGAGGCCGGGGACCCGCGCAAGGCGATTCGCAACCAGGACCTCGCGCGGGCCGAACGTGCCCTCGCGGCGGCGGGCGCGGGCGGGACCGAGGCTGCTTGGAAGGCGCTGCACCCGGTCATCGTCGATGACATCGAAGTGCACCTCGTCGTCTTCGCCTGGCGCTCCAAGGAGATCGCGATGATCGCCGGGCCGGATCACGCGGTGACGAGCATGCGCCAGATCCTGCACTTCGCCGACGGGCGCGAGGCGCGTCGCCGGCGTGACGGCAAGCCCGAGCCGGCCGTACGCGACGCGGTCGCGACCCAGCTCGAGGAGCACGGGTTGCTCGCGGGCAAGCTCGGCAGCAAGGACCCTGGCGACGCCGCCGTGTCCGAGTTGGCCGAGATCTGCGTGACCTCCTCACGTCACGACGCCACAGCAGCGATGGGTGCCTTCCTCGGCGCGGGCAACGATCCGCGCGCGGCGGCGGAGGCCCTGCGCCTCGCGAGCACGCGCCTGCTCCTGCGTGACCCGGGTCGCAGCAAGGCCCACTCCGGGCCGGGGAAACCCCCGGGCTCGGTGCACGGCGCCTCGATCGGTGTGCATGCCAGCGACTCGGCCCTCGCGTGGAGCGAGATCGCGGCCAGCGTGGACGGCGCGGCCACGGCCTCGACCCTGCTTGCCGGCGCGTTCCACACCGCAGGTCAGAGCGGCTACGTAGGTAGGGAGAGCTACGGCTACGCCGCGCACCTCGAGGAGGCGGCCAAGGTCGAAGCCGGCAAGCTCGTCGGCGCCCTGCGCGAAGCAGCGACCGGCGGCGACCAGCCGCGCGCGGGTGCGATCGCCCAGCGCATGTCCGAGCTCGGCCAGGCCGAGACCCTGTTCGACGCCCTGCGCATGGTCGCCGTCAGCCAGGACGGCGCCCTGCACGCGGAGAAGTACCAGCACACGTCACGGGTCGCGCACGCCGCCTCCCGCGAGGCCTTCCGCCCGGAGCACCTGGTCGCCTCCGCCCGGGTCGTCGCCAGCCAGGCCTGCCTGCAGTCGCCGGAGGTGGCCGAGGTCCGCGAGCTGATTGGCTGATCGGGACGCCCCGATCGGAGGATGACGCGGCGCGTCGGCCTGCTGGTCGGCGCGCCGCGCTCGCAACCGGAGCGGCCCGGGAGGCAAAGAACGCACGGGAATCGGGCTCCGGCCCTAGAATCGCAGCCATGCGAACCCTCGGACTGCTCCT
>JAQBVH010000777.1 GCA_027623615.1 Planctomycetota bacterium
CTGCTGGGTGCCCGCGGCGTTCGGGGCCTGCTGGACGGGCGGCAGGTCCTTGGCGAGCTCTTCCATGTGCTTGCGGAGTGCCTCGACGTCGAGCGTGCTAGGAGCCTTCAGCTCGGTCTCGGCGAATTGAAAGCCCTTGGAGGCCGCTTGGCTGCGCATGGCGCCGCGCAAGGCCTGATCGAAGGACTTGGACGCGTCCAGGCCGTGCAGCTTGATGTACGCCTCGGTCCAGGCTTGGCGGCGCTGGGAAAGGTCGGCGATCTGCTTGTGGATCTCCGCCCGCTCGGACTTCTTCTTGGCGACGTAGGCCTTGCGGCCCTCGATGTCGAGCTCGCGCATCTCCTCCGGCAGATCCTCGTCCTTGAGCGTCGTCCAGTCGAACTCCTCGGCGTCACACATCTCGACCAGGTCCCAGGACTTCTTGTAGAGCTTGCCACCCTTGGTGCGCGCTCTGCTCGCGACGTTCTCGCGGTTGAGACCTTCCGCGTTCTCGTCCTGCAGGACCTGGTTGGCCCAACCGCTGCGACCGACGTCCCCGAGAGGAATGTAGGTCGCGTTGACCGAGGAGCTCAGGGCGCCCAGCTGATCGTCGAAGGGGCTCTCCACGATGATGGTGCCCTGGTTGTGATCGATCGTCGCGAAGTGACCGTCCGCCAGCTTGGCGACCTGCTCCCAACCACGCGCGACCGCATCAGTCTTGTTGCCGCAGTAGATGGCGTTGATCATCACGCCCGCGGTGATCGCGCTCTTGCACGCCTGCGGGTAGGGGATCATCGGGTCCTGGTCCGCACCCTCGTTACCAGCGACCACGATCAGCTTCAGCGCCATCGGATCGGGGCTCCACTCGAGCCCGTGGGTCGCCTTGTCCACGACGCGGCTCACGTACTCGCTGCCGCCGTTCGTGCTCAGGGCGAAGAGGTGCTGGCTGATCAGGTCGAGGTCGGCCGTGAGCGGCACGTCGACCTTGACCCAGCCGTTCTCGGGGTTGTGGCCGTCGTTGCCGAACGTCAAGAGGGCCACGCGCAGCACCGGCTCGGGCTCGGCCAGCGCCATGTCGTTCACGATCGACCAGAGCTTCTGCTTGGTCGCTTCGATCAGGCCCGACATCGAGCCGGACGTGTCCAGGCAGATCGCCAGGTCGACCGCGCGCGTGGCCTGCACGACGGGGCCACCGATCGCGATCACGAGCGAGGACTGCACGACGTCGTCGTGCTTGGCGAGGTCGGTGTGAGCGGCGTCCTGAGCGACGCCGAGAGTCAGCAACGCAGTGCCGAACAGAGGAGTGAGGTTGAGTCGCATGTTTCGTGGTTCTCCCGATCAGTTGTTCTGGACGAGGACGTTCTGTCCCTTGTGGCTCAAGAGGATCTCGCCACGCAGGGACAGGAGGCCCTGCCGGCCTTCGGCAGCCAGCTCGTGCACCAGGTCGAGGTGCTCCTTGCTGCCGAACTGGAGGATGAGGTCCGCATCGAGGTTCTTGGTCAGGGCGGCGCTGCCGTCGATCCACTGCTCGCCGCGCTTGAAGAAGGCGCGATCGGCGAACTGCTGGACCGTGGCAACCTCGACCCGATCGCCCTCCGCCGCCCAGTAGCTCGAGCGGTAGTCGAGCTTGCTCTGGAGCTTGCGCTCGTTGAAGTTGCGGCCCTGGTTGACCGCGGACTGGCCGCTGCGCTGGCGCACGGCCTGGCTGTCGAGCTGTCCCTCGGTCGCCCGGGCGAGGCCCTCCCAACCGCCGAGGTTGGTGCCCTCGGTGGCGAGGAACGCGGTGTACTCGCTCAGGACGCCGAAGCGCGTGGAGAGGCGCAGGATCTCGTCGGCCAGCTCCTTGTAGCGCGGGTCGTGGAAGAGGTTCACGGGGCTCGCTTGGTAGCCGCCCTGGGCGGCGCCAGCCTGACGGATCTGGTCGACCAGGTACGCGATCTTGCGGGTGGCCCAGAGGCGCGGGACGAAGCCGTTGCGGCTCGAGGCCTTGCCGAAGTCGAAGTGAAACTGGAAGGTGCGCTGGGTGCCCCGGAAGTTGCCGACCAGCTCGAACTGGACCGGAACGCTGCCGGTGTACTGGCCGAGCAGGACCAGCGGCTCGCCCTCGTAGAGGTCGGGCAGGTGCACGGGCATCAGCTCTCGGATCGCGCGGGTGGTCGGCGCTCCGCTGGCGTCCCTGGTGTGCAGGGCGAGACCAGCCAGCACCGGGCCGGACAGGCGGCGGAAGACCTGGGCGACCTTGACCTCGACGTCCTCGCCGGGGAGCACGTAGGCGCCGGTGGCGCGGGTCACGTCCGAGATCCGGTCGAGCAAGGGCACGTTGACGTCGTTGCCCACCCCGAAGGTGAACACGCGCCTGTGGTGCGGGTTGGCCTGCTCGACGACCGTGCGGATCGCGACCTCGTTCGTGTTGCCGACCGTGGGCAGGCCATCGGTCAGGAAGAGCACGATGGGCAGGGTG
The DNA here is from genome assembly GCA_027623615.1 of Planctomycetota bacterium. Lineage (GTDB taxonomy): Bacteria > Planctomycetota > UBA1135 > UBA1135 > JALWOP01. The sequence goes on from JAQBVH010000777.1 coordinate 2,441, forward strand.
CCCTGGGTCGGCTCCTGCCGCAGGGCCTCGACCAGCGCGTCGTGGATGTTCGTGCCCCCGAGCGGGCGCAGGTTCGTGAGGTAGGCGCGCACGGCCTCGATCGCCTTGCGGTCCTTGGTCACCGGCCGCGCAGCGAAGCTCGCCACCTGGCTGGAGTAGTCGAACACGTTGAACGCCTCGCCGTCCGCGAGCCCCTCGAGCACTTGCAGCGCTGCTGCCTTGACCTGGTCCAGCTTCTCACCTGCCATCGATCCGGAGCGATCGATCACGAGGGTCACCTCGCGGCGCAGGCTGGGAGCCTTGTTCTCCACGTGACCGGGC
>JAQBVH010000005.1 GCA_027623615.1 Planctomycetota bacterium
CCTCAGGCCTCCCCCTCTTCCCGTTCAGTCCTGGACGAAGATCTCGACCCGTCGGTTCAGCCGCTTGTTGGCGGCGCTGTCGTTCTTCTTGAGCGGATCGTGAGGTCCGAAGCCCATCACCCGCACGTCATTCTCGAGGGTCGGCTCGGTCTCGATCAACAGGGCCGCGACCGCGACCGCGCGCTCCGCCGAGAGCTGAATGTTCCCGTGGGGGAAGCGCTCCAGCGTCGCCGGCTTCTTGACCGGGTCGGAGTCGGTGTGGCCGCGGACGAAGATCGTCTTGTGGGTGGTCGCCTTGATCTGCTGAGCGATCTCAGCGAGGGCGGTGCGCCCCTCCTGTGCGAGCTCGGCCTTCCCAGACTCGAACAGGATCTTGTCTTGGACCATCACCACATAGCCACCCTCGACGTCGAAGCGCTCGACGTCCTGCAGGGGACGGTTGAGCGCCCCGATCGCGCCCTGCAGCTCGTCGAGACGGTCCCGCCAGGCAGCATTCACCGGGTTTCCGTCCAGTCCGTTGATCAGCTGCTCGCGGAGCTGAGCCTCGAGTTCGCCGTTCTGCGACAGCAGCCGCGCGTTGATCGCGGCCAGGTCGTACTTCTCACGCTCGTAGCGCTTGGCCAGGTCGTAGGCGTCCTGGACCTCCTGCTGGCTCGCGCAGGAGCTCATCGTCAGCACGGCGAATAGGGCGCTCAAGCCCCCCAAGATCCGTGTCCCCCCTTGCATCGACGTCATCTCGTATTCCTTTGCGGTGACCGGAGGCTGAGGTCTCCGGCGGTCGTCGGGGCAGCACCCCCTCGGCGCCACCGGTCGGGATGGCCCAGAAATGCGCGCCGGGCCACCGACTGCGAGCGAGTTTAGCGAGCCCGAGGGGCCCATCCCAGGATTAAAAAGTTGCCGGGGGAGCTCTTTGCAGGGCTCCCCCGGTCCGTGCTGACCAGGGCCGCTGGCAACGGCGGGGACTTCGGCCGCGGTAAGGATTACTCCTTGCCGTCGTCCGGGTTGACCGCCGCCGGAGCCTTGTCCGGGAACTCGTTGCCGAAGATCCCGGCGATCGATTTGGCCAGATCGTCCACGTTCCCCGTGCTCACGCCGAGCAGGACCGGGAAGGAGATCACCATGATCAGACTGCCGAGGATCAAGGCGAAGCGAACGCCCATGCTCTCGGTCTCGTCCTCGGCCGCGGCTGCGGCGATCGCGCTCGTGCGACGCACCGGGGTGGCTGCGACGGGCTCGTCGTCGAGGTCGATGTCCTCGATGTCCTCCTCGATGATCGTCTCAACGTCGGCGATCTCCTGGGTGGCCATTCCGGTTTCGTCGTCGGCGTCGTCCTCGAAGACCAGCTCTTCGGTGGCGTCGCCGAGGTCGACGACCTCGCCGCCCGTGGACAGCTCGTTGCGCAGGGCTTCGACATCGCTGCGACGCAGCTTCATCGTGTCACCCTTGCGGAAGGCGCGGATTTCACCCTCGGAGACGAGCCGCTTGAGCTCCTCTTCTTTCAGGCGCAGTTCGTCGAGGGCCTCGTCGAAGCTGAAGAATTCGTCGGACACGTTGATTCCTCGAGAGATGGGGGGATCTGGGGGGGGATGGAGGGTGTGGATCGCTCAGCGATCCTCGACCGTGTGGCCCTGGGCTTCGAACATGCGCTGCAGGTCCTTGAAGACCAGGGGTTTGCCGTTGGACTCCGTCTTGTCGTTGAACCCGTCCAGGAGCAGGTCCAACTCGATGCGACGGGCACCCACGAACTTGACGCCCTGGGTGCTCGAGCTTCCGCCGCTGGCCTGGTAGACGCAGATCTGCTGTCCTTCGGTGTCGACCAGGTAGAGGATCGACTGCCCGGTCACGTCCACACCTGTCACCGCGATCATCCGTCCGTTCGAATCGGCGTTGCCGCCGATGCCGAGGGTGGGGATCACCTGGGTCTCGTCATCCTGGGCCCAGGTGGGCTGCAGGGTGACACCGACCAGCGCGACCAGGAGGCCGAGCAGGAGGAGACGGGTCGGGACGGGGTCGTTGCTCATGGGGGACATGCAAAGTCCTTTCCGGCACGGCACTTGGCCGCTTCGGAGGGCGCCTATCCTAGCCAGGAACCCGGGTTGCGACCAAGGGGGCATTTAGATGTCCGTTCCGGGGGCGGCATGCCTCAGATCCCGCTCAGGTCGCCGGAGATCTCCTCGACCAGGTCCTTCAGGGTGACCAGGCCCTCGGGCTGCTCCGCGCTGCCGACCACCGCGGCGCGCTTGCCACTGGCCCGAAGCCGCAGGAGGGCTCGGTCGACGGGCATTTCGGCTGGGAAAACGGGCAACGGGCGGCAATGCACGAGGACGGGCTCGTCGGCGCCAGCCGACAGAACCTCGAGCTGGTGGACATAGCCCTGGAAGGACCCGTCGGCCGCAACGACCGGCAGCCGCGTCCACTTCGAGCTGGCCAGGGTGGCGCGCAGTTCCGCATCGTCCCCGCCCTCTGGCAGGGTCAGCAGGTTGCTCCAGGGGGTCATGCAGGTGCTGATCCGGGTCTGGCGCAGGGCCAGAGCGTTTTCCGCCAAGACCCGGGCTCGCAAGGGCAGGACGCCCTGTCGCTCCCCTTCCACGAGCAGGTTCGTGAGCCGCTCACGGGCCCGCGGAGCCGCGTCGCCTTGATGGAGGCCGAAGGCGCGCTCGAGCAAGGCGGACAGGCAGCGCAGGACCCGTTCGAGGGGCCAGTAGACGTACCGCGAGAGGAGCACGAACCCCGAGGCCGCGTAGCTCAGTGACTGCGGTCGGCCGTGAAACAGATCCTTGGGCAAGGCCTCCCCGAACAGGAACACGACCGGAGTCAGGAGCAGGGTGACCAGGGTCGCCGTCCACACCGGTCCCAAGCCGGCGCGTGAGACCAGGTCGTCCCCAACGTGGGTGGCCAGCTCGAGGACCAGGTTGTTGCCGATCAAGAGCGTGATCAGGAGTGCTGATTCGTCCCGCAAGAGTCGGCGTACCCACCCCGCCGTACGCGAGCCGGCCTCCGCGTCGCCCTCGACCTGCTCGCGCGACAGGGTGTAGAACCCGGTCTCCGCCCCCGCATAGAGAAACGAGCCGGCCAGGCACAACAGCAGGGCGAGCACCATGAGGAGGATCTCCATCAGGATTTCTCCTCCACCCACATCACGAGGCTCTGCACGCGGCGGCCACGCACCTCGAGCACCTCACCCCACAGCCCGCCGCCCAGATCGACCCGATCCCCATTGCGCGGCAGCTTTCCGAGCAGCGCCGTGACGTATCCGCCGACGGTCTCGAACGCGTTGGGGACGACCTCGAGCTCGAACTGCTCGTTCCAGTCACGCACGGAGAGGCCGCCGGGGACGCGGAAGCGGCCTTCACCCAGCGCGATCATCGGCGGTTCCGCCGTCTCGTTCTCGACGCGCAGCTCACCGACGAGCTCTTCGAATAGGTCCTCGAGGGTGACCACGCCCGCCGTGCCCCCCCACTCGTCCACGACGATCGCGCCAGCAACGCGGGCCTCGCGCAGCTGCTGGAGCATGGTCAGCACGGGGGCGACCTCGGGCACGAACGTGACGGGCATCACGTAGCGCTCGACAGGCGCGTCCGGGTTCGCCAGGAGGTCGCGCATCTCCACGCGTCCCTCGACCGTGTCGGGGTCGCCGCGTACGACCGGCAACCAGGTCAGGCGCAGGCGACGCGCCTCGGCCATCATGGCCTCATGCCCGCTGGCGTCGCCCTCGAGGTCGAGTGCGAGCATGTCGACCCGCGGCGTCATGATCTCGCGCACACGCATCGATGACAGCTCGACGATCTCGGCCACCAGGTCGGCCTCGCCCGCTTCGAGTACGCCCTGCTTGGCGCTGTTCTCGAGGGCTCGGGCCAGGACCTCCGGCGTCAGGCGACGCTCCTCCTTCAGGTCCTCACCCGTCAGGCGGTGCAGGAAGTCGAGGGTGCCCGTGATCAAGCCACGCAGGGGCGAGATCACCCGCACGAGTAGGGTCAGCGGAACGGAAAGGATCCGCGCCAGTAAGACGGGCGAGCGCAGCGCTAGGGTCTTGGGAAAGATCTCGCCGATGAGCAGCACCGCGACGAGGGCGACCAGTCCGGCCACGACCTTTTCGCCTGCGCCCGAGGCGGGAAACAGGAGCGGCATGATCGTGAAGAAGGCCAGGTTCACGAGCAGGTTGATCAACAGGATCGTGACCAGGAGGTCGCGGGGCTCCGCGAGCAGCGCTCGCGCCCTCGGGCCGGCCTTGCGGCGGCCCTCCTCATCCAGGCTGAACAGGGCCGTCTCCGAGCTACTGCACAGGGCGGACAGGCAGAGCAGCCCGACCGCGACGGCGCCTTGCACGATCACGGCTCCGGCTCCACAACTAACGGCAGCTCGATGTCGACGCGGAAGCCACCCCCGGGTTGGTTGCGGAGCTCGATCGTGCCGCCGTGGCCGCCGACCACGTTGTGCACGATGGCCAGGCCCAGGCCTGTACCACGACCGGCGTCCTTGGTCGTGAAGAAGAGGTCGGCCGCCCGCGGCAAGAGGTTCGGGTCCATGCCCGGACCATTGTCCCGGATCCACAGGTGGAGCTTGTCGGTCGTGGCCTCCAGGCCGATGCGCACCTCCGCCGCTTCGCCGGCGGTCGCGTCCTCGACCGAGTCCATGGCGTTGACGAGGAGGTTGAGGACCGCCTGCCCGAGCTCATTCGCCTGACCGGGGACCGAGGGCAGGGCGCGCCAGGGATCGATCGCGCAAGGCCCGCTCGCGTCACGTTCGCCGCCCACGCCCTCGAGGACCAAACGCACACCATCGTTCTGGGCCCGGTGTTGCACGAGGCCCAGGGCGTCCGCGATCGGATCGACCAGGGAGACCGTCTCGGTGCGCGTCTCGCGTGGAGCGAGGCGCAGGACGCCGCCGACCGTGGTCCGGATGCGCTCGAGCCCTCCGCGCAGGAGGGTCAGGTATTCCTCGCGCCGCTCGGGCGGGAGGTCCTCCCGAGCCAGCGCCTCGACCACGTTGAGCATCCCACCGAGGGGGTTGTTGATCTCGTGGGCAATGCCGGCGGCGAGCTCACCCGTGGCCGCCAGGCGGCGTTGGGTCATCGCGGCCCCCTCCGCGCGCCGCGCCTTCGCGGTCGCGATCGTCACCTCCTCGGCCATGCGTGCGTTGAAGCCCTCGACCTGGCCGGCCATCGTGTTGAAGGAGCGCACCAGGTCGGCCAGCTCGTCACGTCGGTTGACCTCAGGGATGCGCGCGGCGAGATCACCGGTCGCCAGGCGGCGCGCGCCGCGCCCGAGGCGCCGCACGGGGTCGAGCACGAGGGAGTGCACGCCGAAGAAGGTCGCCAGGGTCAACAGCACGGTTGTCGCGAAGAACCACGGCAGCAGCTCACGCAGGAGGGTGCGGTAGCCAGGCAGCGGCTTCGGCCGCAACCACACCCCGCCCCACAGCTCGCCGTTGGCGAGGCGCAAGGGAACGGCCAGACCGCGATCGGTCTCGAGCAACTCGTTCCGACGAGCTGCGTCCCTCAGGTCGGTCAGGATCCCGCCCTGATCGAACGTCGCGTCACGGTGCGAGCTTCCCAGGGGGTTCAGGTGTAGCCCGTAGGCGTCGAGCGGCGGAGGACCGAAGCCGTACTCGGGCAGGCCGTAGAGCGCCGCGTTCTGGAAGAAGTAGAACGGCCAGACCCAGCCCCGAAAGTCCCCGTGGTACCAGTTCCACGGCCACAGGTCGTTTGGATCGATCTTGCGCGAGGGCAGGAAGGCCGCGCCGAAGACCTCGCCCTCCGTGTTCTTCAGGGGCATCAGGGCCCCACCCTCGACCTCCCGGTGCCGCGCCTCGCGACGGGCGGTGGTCATCGCCCGGCGCAGGTAGCCGCTCTTTGCGAGGATCGCGTCGAAGGGGCGTTGGCGCTTCGGCGACAGGCCCGTGAAGATCAGGTGCCTGGGTACCTGCCAGGGCCAGAGGAACCGGCGCGGGAGAAAGACCGATCCCCAGACCGCGCCCCGCCGACGCTTCTCGAGTTGCGGCACGGTCAACACGATGTGCTGGCGCACGACGCGGCTGATGGCCGGAACGAACAGCGGATGCGGCCCGACGCCAGGAATCCAGATGCGCAGGTCGAGGGACTCGGGCGGAAACGGGATGCTCACCTTGCCCCGACGCGGCGACGGGTAGAGGGGCACGACCTTGCCGCGTGGGACGAACTCGACCGCGCCGGTGCGTGCTACGCGCTCGAGGTCCTCGATCAGCCCCGCCCGCCAGGCGGGGTCGGGGTCGCGCAGTTGGGTGACCTGGGCGTCCTCGTAGTGGGACCAGCGCGGCCAATCGAGCAGCTCGGGGATGATGCGCGTCTCGCCCCGTTCGAGCAGGCCCTGTAGGCGCTCGATGACGAGCTCGCGGTCGGTGCCGGCCTGCTGACTGCGCTCGGTGTTGATGCGTGTCGTGACCCAGAGCAGCCCACCACCGAAGACCGCCAGGTTGAAGACGGTCACCAGCGCCACGACCCGCAGACGCAGCGGGAACCTCATCGGCTTCCCACCGTGGACGAGCGCGGAGCAGCGGACGCCGCTGGGACCTGCAGCGCCGCCTTCGGAGGCGTGAACTCTCCGCGGGTCACACCTGACGGAGCGAGAGTTGGCGCACGGCGTATGCACCGGTGGCGCAGACGGCTACCTGGGTGCGCTGGAAGAAGGGCGGGGACCGGCATCAGGAGCTGCCGATGGAGTTCATGATCTCCATCAGCGGCAGGAACAGTGCGACGACGATGAAGCCGACGAAGCCTGCCATGAAGACGATGATGAGCGGCTCGAGCAGCTTGAACAAGGCATCGATCTTGCGATCCACCGACTTCTCGTACGCGTCGGCAACCTTGAGCAGCATGTTGTCGAGTTCGCCCGTTTCCTCGCCGACGTCGACCATGTTCGTGACCAGGTCGTCGAAGATGCCGCTCTCGCCCATGGGACGGGCGATGCCCTCACCCTCGCGGACGGTGCGGCGGATCTGCTCGACGCCCTCGATCAACACCTCGTTGGCGGTGGCGTCCCGCACGATCTCGAGGGCGTCCAGGTGCGGGACACCGGACTGGATCAGCGTGCCGAAGGTCCGGGCGAAGTGCGCAACCATCGAGCGCCGCAGCACGCCACCGAGCACAGGCACCTTGAGCAGGAAGGCGTGGGTGGCCTTGCGGTACGGCTGGGCGCGCACCATCAAGATCATGTGCAGGACCACCAGCAGCACCGGCAGGCCGAAGACGAGATACCAGTACGTGATCGCGAAGTCCGAGCCATCGAGCAACACCTTCGTGATCTGGGGCAGCTCGATGTTGAACGAGTCGAAGATCTCCTGGAACTTCGGGATCACGAACACGACGACGCCGGAGACCACGCCGACGGCGACGAGCACGACGATGATCGGGTAGATCATCGCGCCGATCACCTTGGACTTGATCTCGGCCGCCTTCTCGCGGAAGGTCGCCAGGCGATTGAGGATCCGGTCGAGCACACCGCCGGCCTCGCCGGCGCGCACCATCGAGGCGTAGAGGTCGTCGAACACCTTGGGGTGCTTGCTCATCGCCTCCGAGAGCGGCGTACCGCCGGAGACGTCCTCGGTCATCTCCTGCAGGACCGACTTGAACGGGCCGGGGCGCAGCTGACCCTCGAGCACGGTCAGCGCCTTGACGATCGGGATGCCCGCCTCGGACAGGGTGGCCAGCTGGACCGTGAAGTCGGTGATCAGGTCCGACTTGACCCGCCCACGACGACGCTTGCCTCCACCCCTGACCCCGCCGGCGGGCCTCGCCGAGGATGTGGGTTTCGGTCGCGAGGAGCGTTGGATGCGCTTGGCCATGGTGTCGTCGTCGGTGTCGTCGTCTCGGAGTGGGCTACAGCGAGGTCTCGCGCAGGACCTCTTCGATCGTGGTCAAGCCGGAGGTGACCGCGATGAGGCCGCGCTCGCGCAGGGTCTGCATGCCGCCGCGCAGGGCGGCCTGGCGCACCTCGTCGGTCGAGCTGTTGGCGAGGATCGCCGTGCGCACATCGCCGCTGACCATCATCACCTCGAAGATGCCCGTCCGGCCCTTGTAGCCGGTGTGGTGGCAGGCGTCGCAACCCTTGCCGTAGTAGAAGGACAGGCCGCGCATGCGCTCGGCGTCGGGGCCGAGCTCCATGAGGAGCTCTTCGTCGGGCTCGTAGCTCAGCTTGCAACCCGGGCAGATACAGCGCACGAGGCGCTGGGCCACGACCGCCTCGAGGGTGGCCGTGATCAGGAAGGGCTCGACCCCCATGTCGATCAGGCGCGTGACCGTCGAGGGCGCGTCGTTCGTGTGGATCGTGGCGAAGACGGTGTGACCGGTCAGGCTGGCTTCGACCGCGGTGTCGGCCGTGTCCTCGTCGCGGATCTCCCCCACCAGGATCTTGTCCGGGTCCTGACGCAGGATCGAGCGCAAGACGGCCCCGTAGGTCACGCCGATGTCCTCGTTGATCGGCACCTGCACGATCCCGGCGATGTCGTATTCGACCGGGTCCTCGACGGTGATGATCTTGACGTCCGGCTGGTTGGCCTCCGAGAGCATCGCGTACAGGGTCGTCGTCTTGCCAGAGCCGGTCGGGCCCGTGACGAGCACGATCCCGTGGGGCAGCTGGGTCAACGCGAGCAGGACGGCCTCGTCCTCCACCTGCAGGCCGAGGGCCTTGAGGTTCAGGTTGACGGCGCTGCGGTCGAGGATCCGCATCACACAGCCTTCCCCCGCGGGCCCGGGCAGGGTGGCCACGCGCAGGTCGACCGGGCGTCCATCGATCGAGAGCTCGATACGCCCGTCCTGGGGCATGCGCGTCTCGGTGATGTCGAGGTCCGACATGACCTTGATGCGCGCGACGAGCGGTAGGGACAGGTGCGTGGGCGGGGCTTCGACCTCGTACAGGGAGCCGTCCACCCGGTAGCGGATGCGGAACGAGTCCTCGTACACCTCGAAGTGCACGTCGCTGGCTCGGTCGCGGATTGCCCGGTGCAGGATCGAGTTCAAGAGGCGCACGACCGGCAGGCTCTGAGCCGCGGTCTCGGCGTCGGCGCCCTGCATCGCGCGCGCCGCGTCGGCGATCGCGTCCGCGAGGCTCTGCTCTTCGCCGTAGTGCTTGTTGACCAGCTTGCGAATGAGCTCGCCGTCCCCCACCGCGCCGCGCACCGAGGAGCCGGTCGAGAAGGACAGGTCCTCGAGCACCGCCGTGTTGAGCGGGTCGGAGATCGCGATGACGAGGGTGCCGGCCTCGATCTTGAACGGCAGCACGCCGTAGGTGTGCGCGGACGACCCGTCGACGAGGGCCAGCGCGTCCGGGTCGGGAGTGATCGCGCTCAAGTCGACCGTCTCGAGGCCAGCCTGCTCGCCCAGCGCCATGGCGATATCGCCCGAGGTACAGGCGCCCATGTCGACCAGGCACTGACCGATCAGCCCCCCGCCCTTGCGCTGGGAGCCCATGGCCTGCTGGACCTGGGACTCCTTGATCACGCCCCGGGCCTTGAGTATCTGCCCGAGGAGCTGTCGCCCTGCGCTCACAGGCGGGCCTCCACATCGCGGGGATCCTGCGCGTACTCGAGGGCGACCTCCTGGGAGATCACGCCCTGCCCGACCAGCTCGACGATGTGGTCATCGAGGGTGACCATGCCCATGCGGCGCGAGGTCTGAATCGTCGACTGGATCTTGTTCGTCTCGTTCTTGCGGATCAGGTTGCCGATCGCGGGCACGTTGATCATGACCTCGAAGCCAGCCACGCGGCCCTTGCCGCCGACCCGGGGCATCAGCACCTGCGAGATGACCGCGACCAGCGACACGGAGAGCTGCGCCCGGATCTGCTCCTGCTGGTTGGCCGGGAAGGCGTCGATCATGCGGTTGACGGTGCGCGACGAACCGGTGGTGTGTAGGGTGCCGAAGACCAGGTGACCGGTCTCGGCCGCGGTGATCGCGGCGGAGATGGTCTCGAGGTCCCGCATCTCGCCGAGCAGGATCACGTCGGGGTCCTGGCGCAGCACGCGGCGCATGGCCTCGACGAAGTCCGGCACGTCCGTGCCGACCTCGCGCTGGGTGACCAGGCCCTTGCCGTGGGAGTGATAGAACTCGATCGGGTCCTCGATCGTGACGATGTGCCGGTCCTGGTTCTGGTTGATCCAGTCGACCATCGTCGCGAGGGTCGTCGACTTACCCGAGCCGGTCGGCCCCGTGACCAGGATCAACCCGCGCGGACGCGTGAGCAGGTTCTTGCAGGCAGCCGGGAGGCCGATCTGATCGAAGGTGAGCAGCTCGCTGGGGATCAGGCGCAGGATCGCCGTGTGGCGACCACGCTGGCGCAGGCACGAGACGCGGAAGCGGTTGCCGCTGGGGTGCGCGAGACCGATGTCGGTGGTGCCGCCCTCGACCAGCTCGGCCCAGTGCTTCTCATCACACAACTCGCGGCACATGGCCTCGGCTTGCTCGTCGGTGAGCAGGGCCTCGCCGATCGCCTCGAGGCGACCGTGCAGGCGCACCACCGGCGGCCGACCTGGGTTCAAGTGGAGGTCGGAGGCCCCCAACTCGATCGTCTTGGTCATCAGCTCGAGCGCGGTGGTCATGTCTCAATCCTTCCGGCGGCAGACCCGCAGGACTTCGGTCACGGTGGTGACGCCTTCGGTGACCTTGCGGGCGCCGTCACGGATCAACCCGCGCAGGGCGCCGGTCGACAGGGCCGAGCTGCGGAGCTCGTCGAGGGGGGTCTCGCGGAAGGTCATGTCCCGCAGGTTGCTGTCCATGAAGAGGCGCTCGTAGAGCGCGACCCGTCCGCGGTATCCCGAGCCCTCGCACTCCCGGCAGCCGACCGGGCCGCGGAACTGCCCGGTCACCGACGCAGGTTCGAGGCCGATCGACTCGATCTCGGTGGGGTCGGGATCGTAGGACTTGGCGCAGCTGCAGAGGCGTCGCACCAGGCGCTGGGCGAGCACCGCGTTGACCGAGGCCGAGACCAGGAACGGCTTGACGCCAAGGTCGCTGAGCCGCGTCAGGGCGGAGGGCGCATCGTTCGTGTGCAGGGTCGAGAACACCAGGTGGCCGGTCAACGCAGCTTGGATCGCGATCTCCGCGGTCTCGAGGTCCCGGATCTCACCGACCAGGATGATGTTCGGCGCGCAACGCAGCATCGCCTTGAGGATGCGCGCGAACGACAGGCCGATCTTGTCGAACACCTGGACCTGGTTCAGCCCGCTGATGTGGTACTCGACGGGGTCCTCGGCGGTGATGATCTTGACGTCCGAGCGGTTGAGCTCCTGCAGCGCCGCGTAGAGGGTCGTCGTCTTGCCAGAGCCGGTCGGGCCCGTCACGAGCACGATCCCGTTGGGCCGCGAGATGACCTTCTTGAACCACGCGTTGTCCTCGCTCGAGAAGCCCAGGTCGCGCAGGCTCATCAGGTTCGCCGTCCGGTCGAGCAGACGCATGACCATCGTCTCGCCGTGGTTGGCCGGCAGGATCGAGGCGCGCACGTCGATGCTGCGCCCCGAGATGGTCAAGCCGATGCGCCCGTCCTGGGGCTTGCGCTTCTCGGCGATGTCCATCCTGGCCATGATCTTGAGGCGAGACATCAACGGCGCCCCGAGGTGCTCGGGGTGCTCCGCCATGTCGCGCAACATCCCGTCCACCCGATAGCGCACGCGCACCCGGCCGTGGCCTGGCTCGACGTGGATGTCGGAGGCCCGCATCGCGAGGGCGTCCGAGAACATGCGCGTCACCAGCCGCACGATGGGCGCGTCGTCGCCGTCCCCATCCGAGCTGGAGGACATGGCGGCGGCCACGTTCTCCTCGCCGCCGCTCACACCGTAGAAGCGCTGCATGGCGCGCTTGTGGGCGCTCGGGGTCGACAGGGCGCAGGCCACCTCGCCGCCGATCACGAACGAGAGCTGGTCGGCGATGATGCGCTTGAAGGGGTCGTCGACGGCGACGACCAGCTTCCCGCCCTTCTCCATCAGGGGCAGAATGCCCTGGTCGGTCGCCACCTCGGAAGGCACCCGCGCCAGGATCGCCGCGTTCGGCTTGCCCTTGTCCAGATCGACGAAGGGCATCCCGTTCTGCTTCGCGATCGCCCGGAAGAGGCTCGACTCGTCGCAGAGGGACAGGTCCAGCACCGCCTCGGCCAGGGTCCGGTCGCCCCCCCTCGTGTGGGACATCGCCTCGCGGAGCTGAGCGTCGGTCAGTGCGCCGGAGGCGATGAGGATTTCGCCGAGTTCGGAAGACAAGGTCGGAGGGTGAAGCTGGGGGGATCGCGGGCCCTATCGCCCGAGGGCGGAGCAGGATACGAAAAACCCCGCCGCGAGCGCTGCGCTCAACCCAGGATGGCCGCTTCCGCACCTGCCCCGGGGGGGCGAGCTGGGAGGAGCTCGCTCGAAATGCGGCGAAAAACCTCCCCTCCCCGCCCGCGAGTCGCGCGTCCTGAGCTGCGTGGCCAGTCCAAGTACGTGAGGCCGCCTCCCACGCCCCAACCAGCCGCGACCCCAGCCGAACAAGTCCGATTTCATCGACCGTCTCTTCGCCGTGCTCGGAGCGCTGGCCCAGGTCCTGGCCTACCTGCTGTTCCTGGCTCTCATGGGGTTCCTCGCGGCAGCCCGGGACTTCGAGGAGGACGCGACGGAGGCGCGGGCGCGCTACGAGGAGGGGGACTACCAGGCCGCCGCGGACCAGTGGACCGAGTTCCTGGGGGACTGGCGCTGGCTGGATCCCGTCCGAATCCGGGTCGTCCAACGGTGGCGCATGGCGATTGCCCTGCGCGGCCGCGCCAAGGCCCTCCGGGGGCTGGATCGCTCCGATGAGGCGATCGACGATATGGGCTGGGCGCTCGAGCTGCTCGAGGGTGACGAGGACCACGGCTGGCTAGCCGCCCGCATCTACACCGACCGCGGAACAGCTCACCGCATCGCCGGGGACCAGGCACGGGCGCTCGCAGACCTGACGGCGAGCATTGACCTCGACCCGGACGAGTACTTCCCACGCTACCAGCGCGCCAAGTGCTGGCACCTGGCCGGGGAGCACGGGCGGGCAGTCGAGGAGGCGAACGCCGCGCTCGCGCTCCTGCTCGGGGAGGAGGACCCGGCGAACCACCCCGATCACATCCGGATCCTGGACCTACGACGGGCTGGCCACACCGAACTCGAGCAACACGCGCTGGCCGCGCAGGACCTCAGCGAGCTCATGGCACTCGAACCGACGGAGAACCGACGGCTCCAGCGCTCCGAGTCCCTGCGCAACGCACAGGACTTCGAGGGCGCGCTCGCGGACCTCGATGTCCTCGTCGTTGAGCACGAGACCTGCAGGTATCGACAGGAACGCGCCGGAGTGCTCCTCATGCTCGACCGCCATGAGGAGGCGCTCCAGGACGCGCAGCGAGCCGTGGAGCTCGACCCGTCCGACTTTCTGAGCCACGGTTGGCTGTCATTGTGCAAGCTCGAAGTCGGGGACCCCGAGGGTGCGCTTGAGAGCCTGGATCGGTGTGGCGCGATCTCCACCGTAGACCCGGGACGGACGGCCTTCGCTGAGCTGTGCCGGTCGATCGCCGAGCGGCACTCGCGGGCAGACCAGACCGACCTCGCGCTGCGCTACCTCGCCGTCTCGATCCAAGTCGACGCCACCTGCGCCGCCTACCTGACGCGCGGCAAGCTGCTCGAGGACCTCGGGCAGCTTGACGAGGCCTGGGCGGACTTTCGCACCGCGCGCTCGATCGACCCCAGCGACCTCGGGGCGCAGGAGCGCCTTGCAGCCCTCGAGGCTGCGCGCGAGTGAGCGGCGTGCCTCCCTCGCCCTCCCGCCGCCGGCTGCCGAACGAGAACGGCCCCCCGCGATGCCGATCGCAGGGGGCCGTTCCGTGAGGCGCGCGGGATTACTGCCCGCCCTTGCTGACCGGGGTCGGGGTCTTGACGCCGGAGCGGCAGACACCCGAGAAGCGGACCTGGAGCTCAGGCTTCTTCGCGTGCCCGGTCTTGATCAGCATCACGCCGCGGAAGGACCCCTCGGAGCCATCCGGCAGGCCCTCGAGGCGCAGCTGAATGTCGACCGCGTTGGCCAGGCCGGTGGCCGGCTGGATCGTGGTCGTGAAGTACTCGGCCCAGGCCAGGGGCTTGCCCTGCTCACCTTGGAGCTCGATCTCGATCTTCGACAGGTCGAAGCCCGGGTCGTGGGAGATGACCTTCACGTTGCGCGGCACCCGCTGGCCGGGGCGAACCAGGCCGAGGGAGACGAACTGCGGGGTGAAGGACAGGGCGCCCAGGATGCGGCCGTTGATGCTCGAGGTGGCGGTGTACCAGCCGGGCTTGCCCTCCTTGGACTTCTCGACGGCGTTGGGCATCGAGACATCGGACCTCAGGCGCAGCTGGTAGCCGATCGCGCCCTCCTTGGCACCTTCCCCGATGGTGACGGTGGCGCGCCAGTGGCCGGAGCGGCCGTCTTGGCCGGGGTTGATCGGGGACAGGGCGATGTCCATCCCGGCCGGAACCTGGATCGGGTTGGCGGGATCGAGCTCGAGGCCGATCGGCTGGCCCTGGGCGGTGCGTACGTCGATGAACTGGGTCTTGCTCTCACCCTCCTTGATGTCGCCCAGGTTGACGAAGGGCGGCGTCACGCGCAGGAAGGGCTCGATATCAGCCGCGAGGGCGAGCTGGGTCAGGCCGATCGGGTCGTTGGTGTAGACGTTGATGCGGACCTGGGTCTTGTTCTGCTTGCTGGCGGTGTCGAGCTTGCCGGCGATGAAGACCTTCTTGCCGGGCTCGATCGGGTCGCCGAGCTCGTACTCGATCGGGTCGCCGTTCGGCCCCTCGATCTTGACGCCGGTGACCGTGCAGCCACAGGTCGGGCTGGCCTGACGGATCTTGACCGGGTTCTCGCCGGCGCTGACAAGCTCGAAGACGTGCTCGAGGATGTCGCCCTGACGGGCCTCTCCGAAGTTGTGCTTCTCCTGACCGAAGTCGATGGTCAGCTTGGCCTTAGGGTCCTTCTCACCCACGAAGGTCGGACCACCGGGGGCAGGGCCACCCGTCTCCTCGCCGTCCTTGGAGCCCTTGGGGTCGTCGCCCTGCTTCGGCACGGGTTTCGGTACGCGCTTGGGCTTGGGCGGGTCCTGATCGTCAAGAACCGACTCGGTCGAGGGGGTTTCGAGGGGCTGCGCTGCTGCCTGGGCCCAGGCAACGGTGAGCACCACGGAGGCGGCCAGGAGACGAGCCGAGGTGCGGTGGGATGAAGGTTTCATGTCTTGAATCGGGTCGTGGGTGCTGAATCCTACCCGGCGGCGAGGGGAAGCGCCCGCGACCGGGACCCGGGGGTGGGGATCCCTTAGGATCCGGCCCATGGGCCGCTTGCTGCATGCTTTGTGGATGGGGGGACTCCTCCTGCTGGTATCGGGTTGCATCGTGCCTGAGGCCAAGCCGAGTCAGCTCGGAATGGCGAGGAGGTACAGAACCCCGGAGGAGACCTTCGAGTCCCTGCGTACGGCGTTCCAGGCGGAGGTGTTGGAGTGGGAGTACGAGTGTTTCTCACTCGGCTTCATCGACGCAAATAACCTGAGCAACCTGGCTTACCGCGCTTTCAGGCCCGAACTGCTGGCCAAGGTCCCCCGCTTCCGATGGGGCCTCAGCCGGGCCGTGATCGAGGAGGTCACCTACCAGGGCGAGGCCCTGGCCCTCCTGAGGGCCCGGATCCCGGTCCCCTTCCTGGACGACCCGGTGATCTTGCTTGGGCTGGTCCGCGAGGAGTACATCGAAGTCTTCGTCGAGGACGTCGTCGCAGCGGAGGCCTTGGACCAGCTCGGAGACCACATCGTCATCGACCGCAAGCGCGTGGGCGACCACGGGGAGGGCTCGCTGTGGTTGCTGCTCTCGATCACCCCGTCGGAGGACGGCTCGCCCCTCACGGACGAGCAGCTCGAGCAGGGCTTCTCGTTCATCCGGGGCGGTCGCGAGTGGAAGGTCGATCAGATCGGGCTGGCGGACAAGGCGGCGGACTGAGCGCTTCGCTCAAGCGGCCTCCCGCGTTGCGCTGTCGCCGCGAGCAGCGTCAGCGCCGGTCGCCGCCCTGGGGAAAGTCGGGCATCAGGGTCAGCTCGACGCCCATCGCGCCGGGCTGGAGGCCCTTCAACTCCCCGGACTTGTAGCCACGGCGGACGGCGACGAGGCCGAACTGCTCCTCGAGGACGCCGTAGATCGTGAACTCGCCGCCCTGGAGGGTGGTCGCGTTGAGCTGGGTGCTGCGGCGGTCGGCCCCATCGCCGACCCGGACACGGACGTGGACGCCGGTCATCCCCTCACCCGCGGGGTTACGGACGACGCCCGTGACCAGCTTGGGCTTGGTCTGGAAGGTGATCGCCCCGAGGGAGGTGTCGCCTGGTGCCAACTCGCCGCTCAGGTCGAGGCGTGCGTAGCGCGGCTCGTTGCCATCGCGGGCGTAGAGTTCCAGCTCCGCGTAGCGACCGGGAGACGAATCCAACTCCGACGCGATCACGAGGCGGAAGGTGCCGTCGTTCTCCGTCGTCAGGGGCGGGCCGCCGCTGCCGCGGTCCGCGGCCCAGACGGTGTAGCGGCCGCGATAGCCACTGAGGACCTCGCCGGTCTCGCTGACCGCCGTCCCGAGCAGCACCGGGTACTTGTCCTTCCAGCGCACCGAGACGCGGTGGACCTCGCCGTGGCGGGTCGGACCGTCGATCTCCTCGATGAGGTCCGCGCGCTCCCGCGACCCCGAGAGCTTGATCGCGACCCGGGCGCCGACGCCCACGTGCGTGAAGTGCGCGCGACCGCCGATCAGGCGCTCGTTGTGGTCGGGTTGGAAGACCCGCTTGCCACCCGGCACGGTCACCAGGCGCCCGAGGCTCGCGTTGGCGACCTCGTTCAGCGGGAGGCCGCGCTCGTCGATGACCTTGACCTCGAGCGACCCGACCTCCGGCATCACCAGTCGCACCTCACGGGTGGGCAGGTGGTCCGGGTCGAGCAGCTCCTTGGGCGGGTCGACGCAGGGGAACGCGAAGGTCAGATAGAACTTCGGGTTGCCCTGGATGTTGCCGCTCAGCACGCGGCGCACGAGGGAGAAGGTTGCCTTGCCGCCGGGACCGGTCTGGCGCACCAGCATCGGCACGACCTGTCCCTCGACCTCGCGCACGATCGCGATCCGCACGCCGGGCTGAGGGCGATCGCGGTTGTCGACGACCTTGACCAATAGGTTCGTGTCCTCGCGCAGTACGAGGATCAGCGGATCCTCGGTTGGGGCCGAGCTCCACTCGAGGAAGCCGGTCAAGCCTGCAGCGGTCGCGAACAAGGCGCCGTCCTTCGTCCCGGGGAACTGGACGATGCCCTGATCGGTGGCGTTCTGAGTCTGGCCGTGCCGGAGCAAGAAGGTCTCCCGCTCCGGGGCGTTCTCCCATTGAAGCTGCCAGTCCTCGTTCCTGACGCGATCGAGGAAGTGCACCTGGGCGAACGGCTGCGGCGTCCCCTCCGCGTTGACGACCTGGACGCGCAGCGGCTTGCGCTCCGCCTCGGAGGCGTCCACCCGGTTGTTGACATGGGCCTGGGTGAGCTGGGTCGGCTGTCGACCTTCCGGCTCCTCCCGCGGCTGTCCCGCGTTGGGAGTGATCCCCACCGGGCGCTGCTCGATCGGGTCCGGTCCCTGGCCGAGGGTCAAAGCCAAGCCGATCAAGCCAGCGGCCAGGAGGGCAATGAGGAGGATCCAGCGGTGCATGGGATAGGACGAACCAGGCGGGACAGCGCCGAGACGCCATCATAGTGTCCCTATCGG